>NZ_VRUX01000019.1:0-24765 GCF_008039885.1 Methylobacterium sp. WL103 | reverse complement strand
CGTCCTCGCCGTCGGCGCCGATCACCGGTGCCGTGGCCGCGATCGCCGAGTTGCCGCAGATCGAGTTCCCACAGGCCACGAGGATCGCCATGCGCGGATGCAGTCCGAGCGCTCGGCCGATGCCGTAACTCGACAGGATCGCCACGACGACGACGCCCGCGATGCCGAAGAGCAGGCCCGGTCCGGCGGCGAGGATCGTCGCGAGGCTGAGCGACGCGCCGAGTAGTACGACCGCGATCTCCAGCACGGTCTTGGCCCCGAAGGCGATGCCGGGAAAGAAACGCTGCGACGGTGTCCAAATGGTGCGGATCGCGCTGCCGAGCAGGATCGCGAGCACCAGGGCTTCGAGCCAGGCACGACCGAACAGATGCGCCTCGGCGGCTTCGAAGCCGATCGCTGCGGCGGTGACCGCCACGCAGAGGCCCAGTCCCGGAAGGATGGCTCTGATGCCGGCCACGGTACGCGTCGAACGAGAGTGGGAGAAAAGTCTGAGCGCGGACATGGATGGCTCCGATGTGATGCCAGAGGATCCCAGGTCCCGCTCATTCACTCCAACGGAATGATTGGATGCTTTTAATCACTGAAATAGATGAGACGAGGACCCCTTCAGAGTTTGCGGAGACGCATTGTGGGGGGCCGACAGCCGGATTCACCCGTCGATCCAGCGGGCCGTGATCGTCGTGTCCGCAGCAAGCTCATAGATCCTGACGGAGCCCGTCGCGAGTTCGAGGTGCTCGACCTCCGCGAGGCTCAGGTCTTCAAGCGCCATCACAAGCGCCCGCAGGCAATTGCCGTGGGCGACGACGAGCACGTCCCCGCACATGACCGCCGGCAGGATGGTTCGGAGGTAGCATGGCACGATGCGGGAGACGGTATCGCGCAGACTCTCACCGTTCGGCGGCGCCTCGGCGTAGGAGCGGCGCCAGGTCTCGATCCGCTCCGCCCCCCAGCGCGCATCGGCGGCGATCTTGTCGAACCCGCTGAGGTCGCCGTAGTCTCGCTCGTCGAGCGCGGCGAAGCGTTGAGGGACCAATCCGGGTTGCCCGAGCGCATCGAGAATAAGCCGGCCGCTCACGACGGCCCGCGTCAGCGTCGAGGTGAAGGCTGCGGAAAAGCGCCAGCTGCGCTCGGCCAAACGCCGCCCGGCTGCCTCGGCTTCCATCCGGCCCTGCTCGGTCAAGGGCGAGTCTAGCAATCCCGTGAACAGGCCGGATCGGTTGGCTACGCTCTGGCCATGCCGGACCAGCACGAGGCGTCGCGTGACCGGGGCTTTGCAATTGTGGATCACGCTGTCTCCCAAGGCAGAGCACTTCCGCGCCGCCTCCAATGAAGTCAGCATCCGACCCTAACGGAATTCGGCGCTGAGATGGGTTGGACCGTCCATCCGGAGTCGGCGGGTCATCCTAGGTCCGCTTAAGAACGTCTTGCGACTGAAAGCAGCCAAGCTGCTTCCCACCCACCCCAGTCTTGGGCCTCATTCCCAAAGTGCCCACAAGCGGACGTTCCGGGCTTCTGCAATGGGTCGGAAGCAGCCCCTCGCGGCGGGTACCAAGCGTCAGATTTCGACCACTAGCCTGCCTCTCGCAGCCAGCCGTACGTAACCTGCCCGAATGCCGGTGATCACCGACGCTAAGGGGGGATGCTGGTTAGAGAAATTCGAATGGCCTGCGTCCCTCAACAAGGACCTCTCCAAGGAGGATCTGCGGGCCGACGCGGGCAATCCAGTCCAGGTCCTCGGCATTTCGGACTTCAAGGCCCAGCTCGAAGAGCAGGTTGCGACGGGCACATACCAGAAGCTCACCGCCAGGGCCGCATGAAGACGCGGTGACGCCGGGAATGCGGCAATCATCCCCGTCGTACGTCCATCCCCGGTGTTCGTCTGCGACCGATCTGGTTCGCTCGTGCGGAGCCGGAGCGGTGCCCGACCTCAGAGGCGGGTGGTGAGGTTGGTGAGCCAAGCCGGAGAGGCGTTGACCAACGCGGTCTCCGCCGCCTTGTCGTAGCCCAAGGCGATCATCAGGCCCGTGGCCACGAGGATAAGGCCGAGCGCCGCCTTCAGCCCCTTGCCGAGCCCCATCATCCGGTCGCGCCAGCGCATCAACACCTCGCGTGAGAGCGTGCCGAGCAGCAGCAGCGGCAGGGCCGCACCAAGGCCGAACAGGAGCATGGTTAGGGCGACGATGCCGAGATCGCGCCCCTGGGAGGCGAGCAACGAGGCCGCCCCGAGGGTCGGGCCGACGCAGGGGCTCCAGACCGCCCCGAGCAGCACCCCGACGCCGAACTGGCCGAGGAGGCCGGCGGTCGAGAAGCCGCCGAACCGGCTCTCGGTCCAGTTGCTCACCGGACCGGCGGCCACGGCGAGCCGCGTCTGGGCCGCCGGGACCATCAGGACCAACCCGATCAGGATCAGCATGATGGCCGCGCCGGTCCGGAAGATGCCGGCGTCGAGGCCGATGGCGAAGCCGACCGTCGCCACGAACAGGCCGATGATCACGAACGACAGGGCCAGGCCGGCGGCGAGGGCAGCCGGGCCGAGCCTGTGCTCCGACGCCGCCGCGCCGAGCACCAGCGGCAGCAACGGCAGCACGCAGGGGGACAGCACCGAGAGGATGCCGGCGAGGAAGGCGAGGCCCAGGCTCGTGACCATGACGGCTCAGATAGCCTTGTCGAGGAGCGAGTAGATCGCTTCGGGCTTGGTCTCGCCGGCCGAGCGCCCGGTCTCCTTCTCGCCCTTGTAGGTGATGAGCGTGCTCTGCATCGTGGCACCGAACTTCTTGACCACGTCCTTGCGACTATCGAAGTCGACGTCGAACACCTGCAGGTCCTTGAACTTCGGGTCGGCTTCAAGCTTCACCAGGATCGGCTTCTGGGCGGCACAGGTGGTGCACCACGGGGCGGTGATGTGCACCAGGATCGGCTTGCCGGCCTTCTGGGCGGCCTCGAACGCGGCGGGCGTGTAGGTCATCTCGGCGGCTCCGGCGGCGGTGCCGAACAGCATGGGGGCGACGGCGAAGGCGGCAAGCAGGATGCGGCGGGTGGTCATGGATGATGTTCCCGTGATGGATGGCTGGGGGTGTAAGCGAGGGGTCAGTTCGAGACCTGCGTGATGGCGCGGTCGACGTTCACGCGGGCCGACCAGTCCTTGGCGCTGTCCTGGCCCTTGAGGTCGATGAGGCGGGCGGCGGTGACGTCGACGTTCTTGAAGTCGGCCCCGGCAACGGTCGCACCGGTGAGGTTCGCACCCGACAGGTCCGAGCCCATCAGAACCACGTCGGTCAGGTTCGCATCGGTGAGGTCGGCGTATTCGAGGCGCGAGCGCCCGAGGTTCGCGCCCTTCAGATTGGCGCCCTTGAGGTTCACCGAGACGAACACCGCTCGCATCAGGCCCATGGACTGGTTCTTGATGTCAGCGCCGCCCTTGAGTGCGACCAGCGTCGCCCCGGCCATGTTCGCGCCCTTGAAGTCGCCGATGGGCATCGACCGGCTGAGGTCAGCCCCGCTGAGGTTGGCGTCGCGGGCGGTGATGCCGAACATCTTGGCCCCGACGAGCTTGGCGCCCGAGAGGTCGGCCTTGATGAACCAGGCCTGCTCCAGGTTCGCACCGGACAGATCGGCGCCGCGCAGATTGGCCTTGTTGAGCCGGGCGGTGCGCAGGTTCGCGCCCTTGAGGTTCAGGCCCGACAGGTCGAGGCCGGCGAGCGCCTTGTCGGAGAGGTCGATGGGCTTGCCGTCCGCCTTGGCGATCAGCGCCTCGACGTCGGCCCTGGTCATCTCGGCCTTGGTCATGGCGGCCGAGCCCATGTCGGCGCCAAGGAGCAGGTCCTGCTCGGCATGGGCGGGGGCGGCCAGAAGGACGGAGGCGAGCAGAAGGGGGACGAGGCGGCGCATGGTTTCTCCCGTTGTTTCGCCCGGCCCGTCGGTAGCCTGCGCTTACTCGCGGTGTTGCCGAACGGTTTTTTGTTCAGTCGCGACAGTGATATGGAGGGACGAGACAACCGTCTGTGACCCAGGTCACCGAATGGCTGTGGATCCGAGGATAATGGTGCATCGTCCGGTTCATGGTGGCGTTCAATGACCGCCAGCCCGGGGAGGACGACCATGCAGAGCGCCCATCAGATCGAACGCTGGATCGAGCGCTTTCCGCTGGTCCGGGACTTCAGTGCCAGTCATCTCCAGATCGCCCGCGGCACGGTGAGCTTCCCCGTGCTCGAAGCCGGCGCGATTGCCTACGAGCTCCAAGGCCCTTGTGCGAACTACCTGATGTGCATCGACGGGCGCACCCGGGTGTTCCGCATGTCCGAGGGCGGCCGGGAGATGCTGATCTACAAGGTCGTGGCGGGCGGCACCTGCGTGCTGACCACGCAGTGCCTGCTTTCGGGAGGCGGCTTCCCGGCGCAAAGCATCGCGGAGGCCAGGACCGAGTTGGCGGCGTTGCCGGCCGACACCTTCCGCCAACTGATGCGCGAGAGCGTCGCCTTCAGGGACTTCGTCCTGAGCGACTACACCCGGCTCCTGTCGGGGATGTTCGACCTGATCGAGGAGGTCGCCTTCGCACCCCTGGAGCAGCGCCTGGCACGCCGGCTGCTCGTCGAGGCCGATGCCGACGGGATCGTCTGGAAGACGCATCAATCGCTGGCCTCGGACGTCGGGAGCGTCCGTGAGGTCATTAGCCGCCTCCTCGGAGAGTGGGCCGATGCCGGCCTGGTCGAGATCCGCCGGGGCCAGGTTCAGGTCATCGACCGCGCGTCGTTGGCTGCGGGCAGGCCGGACTAGGTCCCTGCCGGGGACGCTCCCCCTTGACGGTCGGGATGCGCACCCGCGCGAAGGACACCTCCGTCACGATGACGGACAGGGCTTTGGGGGACCGCGCGGACCGGTCCTAGATCTCGCGCAGCCACGATGAATCCGCGACGACGCCTCTCATTCGGAAGCGCTCGGAGAAGGCCAGGGTGACCCTTCCCGGCCCCCAATCCGGACGGTCGAGGAGCGCGACCGGATTTATCGGCTACTTGGATGTCTCGAACCCGATATCCGCCGCCACGGTCATCAGGCGCTCCGGCTCCCTCTCCTTGCGCTCCGAGTAGCGGTCTACGAGGTAGTTGGCCCGCTCGCGGGTCAGGAGCGTGAACTTGAACAGCTCCTCGCAGACGTCAACCACCCGGTCGTAGAGCGGCCCAGGCTTCATCCGCCCGGTCCCGTCGAACTCCTTGTAGGCCATCGGGACCGAGGACTGGTTCGGGATGGTGATCATCCGCATCCAGCGCCCGAGGATGCGCAGGCCGTTGACCGCGTTGAACGACTGCGACCCACCCGAGACCTGCATCACGGCCAGCGTCCGCCCCTGCGTCGGGCGAACGGACCCTTCTGACAGCGGCAGCCAGTCGATCTGGCTCTTCATGACGCCGGTCATGTTGCCGTGGCGCTCGGGACTGACCCAGACGTGCCCCTCGGACCAGATGGAAAGGTTTCTGAGCTCCTGCACCTTGGGGTGATCGGCGGTGGCGTCGTCGGGCAGCGGTAGGCCGTGCGCGTCGTAGATCCGCACCTCGCCTCCCATCGCCTCCAGCAGGCGCGCGGCCTCGTAGGCGAGGAAGCGGCTGAACGAGCGCTCCCGGAGCGACCCGTAGAGGATCAGGAAGCGCGGGGCGTGGGCGAACGGCGCCGCCACTTGCATGTCGGCTGCCGTCGGGACGACGAAGTGCCCCTCGCTCAGGTTCGGCAGGCCGTCGGCGAAGGGCTGTCGGGGCTTGTCCAAGGAGCTTCTATCCTCTACGTTTCAATGATGGTTGAGATATTGACATCATGATGGACGAACGGCAAGCCGTCGCTGCCTTCGCGGCCCTCGGGCAGGAGCATCGCCTGCGCATCGTGCGCCGGCTCGTCACCGCCGGGCCGGACGGCATGGCGGCCGGCATCCTGGCCGAGGCGGTCGGCATCTCGGGCACCAACCTGTCGTTCCACCTCAAGGAGCTCAGCCATGCCGGCCTCGTCACCTCGCGCCGGGAGGGCCGGTCGATCATCTACGGCGCCGCCTACCCGGACCTGTCCGAGCTCATCCAGTTCCTGATGCGCGATTGCTGCCAGGGCCGCCCCGAGGTCTGCGCCCCCGCCGTCGCCGCCCTGTCCGCCTGCTGCACGGAGACCGCCTGATGGACGTCGTGATCTACCACAACCCGGATTGCGGCACGTCCCGCAACACCCTGGCCCTGATCCGCAATGCCGGCATCGAGCCGCACGTGGTCGAGTACCTGAAGACGCCGCCGAACCGGCGGCTAGTGCGTCAGCTCGCCGACCGGGCCGGCGTCACGGTCCGCGACCTCCTGCGCGAGAAGGGCACGCCCTACGCGGAGCTCGGCCTCGCCGACGAAAGCCTGACGGACGACCAGCTTCTGGATGCCATCGCCGAGCACCCGATCCTGCTGAACCGACCCCTGGTGGTGAGCCCGAGGGGCGTCGCCCTCTGCCGCCCCTCCGAAGCGGTCCTCGACCTCCTGCCTTCCCAGCAGGGCGAGTTCGTCAAGGAGGACGGCGAGCGCGTCGTCGACGAGCACGGCCGGCGCGTCGCCACCGCCTGACCGCCCACAAACCATCAAGAACAAGAAACGGTCCCGATGCTCGCGCTCGCCATCTTCGTGGTCACCCTCGTCTTCGTCATCTGGCAGCCGAAGGGTTTTGGGATCGGATGGAGCGCCCTGATCGGGGCCGCCGTCGCACTCGCCACCGGGGTCATCCATCCCGGTGACATCCCGGTGGTCTGGCACATCGTCTGGGACGCCACCTTCACCTTCGTCGCGCTCATCATCATCTCGCTCCTGCTCGACGAGGCCGGGTTCTTCCACTGGGCGGCGCTGCACATCGCTCGCTGGGGCGGGGGTCGGGGGCGCTTGCTGTTTCCGCTGGTGATCCTGCTCGGGGCCGCGATCGCGGCGGTGTTCGCCAACGACGGAGCGGCCCTGCTGCTCACCCCCATCGTCCTCGCGATCCTGCTGCGGCTGGACTTCAAGCCGGCGGCGGCCCTGGCCTTCATCGTCGCCTGCGGGTTCGTCGCGGATTCCACCAGCCTGCCCCTGGTGATCTCGAACCTCGTCAACATCGTCTCGGCGAACTTCTTCGACATCACCTTCAGCCGCTACGCCGCCGTGATGGTGCCGGTGAACCTCGTCTCGCTCGCCGCGACCCTGGCGGTGCTGTGGCTGTTCTACCGGCGCGACCTGCCCACCCGCTACCCGGTGGCCGCGTTGGAAGAGCCCCGCCGCGCGATCAAGGACCCGCTGGTGTTCAGGGCGGCCTTCCCGCTCCTTGGGGTGTTGCTGATCGCCTACTTCGTCACGGCGCCGTTCGGCGTGCCGGTCTCGGTGGTCACCTGCGCCGGCGCCCTGGTGCTGCTGGCGCTGGCCAATCGCAGCCGGGTCATCCCGATCCGCAAGGTGCTCGCGGGCGCCCCCTGGCAGATCGTCCTGTTCAGCCTCGGCATGTACCTCGTCGTCTACGGGCTGAAGAACGCCGGCCTGACCGACTACCTGGCTCAGGGGCTGACCTGGCTCTCGGGTCACGGACCGTTCGTGGCCACCCTCGGCACGGGGGTCGCCGCCGCGATCCTGTCGTCGGTGATGAACAACATGCCGAGCGTGCTGGTGGGCGCGCTCTCGATCCAGCAGGCCCCGGACCTGTCGCCCCTGATGCGCGAGCTGATGGTGTACGCCAACGTCATCGGTTGCGATCTCGGCCCGAAATTGACGCCCATCGGCAGCCTGGCGACCCTGCTCTGGCTCCACGTCCTCGACACCAAGGGCCAGCGTATCACCTGGGGCCAGTACATGCGGGTGGGCCTGGTCATCACGCCACCGGTCCTCTTGGTCACCCTGGCGGCCTTGGCGGTCTGGCTACCCGTTCTCGGGGCCCGGTAGCGATCCGATGGCCCCGGCGCGCCGATGGCCCGTGATCTCGGCCCTGGGCGTCGTCCAGATCCTGACCTGGGGCTCCTCGTTCTACCTCCTGTCGGTGCTGGCCGCGCCGATGTCGAAGGATACGGGATGGCCCCTCCGCTGGGTTATCGGAGGGCTGTCCCTTGGCCTCCTCGTCGCGGGCCTCGTCTCGCCGCGGGTGGGAGCCTTCATCGGGGAGCATGGCGGGCGGCCGGTGCTGGCCTTCGCCGCCATCGCGCTGGCACTGGGCCTCATGGGCCTTGCCCTTGCCCCGAACCTCACGGCTTACCTCGCGGCCTGGCTCCTCGTCGGCCTCGGCATGGGCACCGGCCTGTACGACCCCGCCTTCGCCACGCTCGGGCGCCTCTACGGCGCCGAGGCAAGGCCCGCCATCACGACCCTGACCCTGTGGGGCGGCTTCGCCAGCACGGTGTGCTGGCCGCTCTCGGCCTTCCTGATCGAGCGGGTCGGCTGGCGCGGGACCTGCCTCGCCTATGCCGGGCTGCACCTCTCGGTCACGCTGCCGCTCGTCCTGCTCGCGATCCCCCGGCCCCCCGCGCATCCAGTCACGCGATCCGAAGGCGCGATCCCCGGCGTCCGGCTCGATGGCCGGGAGCGTCGTGCCTTCCTCCTCATGGCAGGGGTGTTGACCCTCGGCGGCACGGTGATGGCCATGGTCTCGGTGCACCTCATCACCCTGCTCCAGGCCCGTGGCGTGGCTCTCACCTCGGCCGTCGCCTATGGCGCCCTGATCGGACCGGCACAGGTGGGTGCGCGCATCGTCGAGATGGCCGGCAAGGGTCGGCACCATCCCCTCTGGACCCTGACCGCCGCCATGGTCCTGGTGGTCCTCGGGATCGCGATGCTGACGGCCGGCCTACCCTTGGTCGGGCTGGCGCTGGTCCTCTACGGGGCCGGCAACGGGATCTACTCGATTGCACGGGGTACGGTGCCCCTGGGCCTGTTCGGTCCCGAACGCTACGCCGCGCTCGTCGGCCGCCTCGCCCGCCCGGGGCTGGTGGCCCAGGCGCTTGCACCCTCCGTCGGAGCCTTGGTCCTGACCCACGCGGGCGCGGACGCGACCTATGCACTGCTCAGCGTGCTCGCCGTGGCGAACGTTGCGCTTGCCCTATCGCTCTGGCGTGTCCGGCCGCGAAGCTAGGAAAGCGGAGGCTGCCTGGGACGTCCGCCGTGATCCAGTCCGGATCCGGTCCTTGCCTCCGACCCGTCGTGAGCCTACTGACGCTTAAACGATTCCATAACGGTTTAAGTATCGTGCAGGAAAAGCAAGCGCTCGACGGCTTCGCGGCCATCGCGCAGGAAACCCGCCTCCGCATCATCCGCATGCTGGTGACCGCCGGGGCGAAGGGCATGGCCGCCGGTGCCATCACCGAGGCCATCGCAGGTGCCTCGGCGCCGCGCATCTCGTTCCACCTCAATCACCTGGAGAACGCCGGCCTCGTCGAGAGCCGCCGCGAAGGTCGCTCGATCATCTACAGCGCGATCTTCCCGGCCTTGTCCGACCTCGTCGCCTTCCTCATGCGCGATTGCTGCGAGGGTCACTGCGAGGTCTGCGACCGCGCCATCGACCTGTTCGCCAAATGCACCGGACGGCCCCAGCGGGTCGAGCAAGCCCCCAGGATCGGCTGCGAGGAAGCATGACCACCTTGCGCGACATCCTCGAAGGCCGGCAGATCCCGATCTACTTCGCCGCCATCGGCCTGGCCGTCGTCGTTGCGCTGATGGTCCCCGGAACCACGGCCCTGGACGTCGGGATCAACCCGGCCCTGGCGTTGATGCTGTTCGTCACCTTCCTCCAGGTACCCCTGCCCGAGTTGGGGAAAGCCTTTACGCGGGTCCGTTTCCTGGCGGCACTCCTCGCCACGAACTTCGTCGCGCTGCCGATCCTGGTGGCCTGCCTGATCCAGTTCCTGCCCGCCAATCCGATGCTGCGGCTGGGCGTGCTCATGGTCCTGCTCACGCCGTGCATCGACTACGTTGTCACCTTCGCCCACCTCGGCCGCGCGGACGCCAAGGTGCTGCTGGCCTCCACCCCGGCGCTGCTGATCGCGCAGATGCTGCTGCTGCCGGTCTACCTCAACGTCTTCCTCGGCGAGGACGCCGCCAGGTTCGTCCAGGTCGGTCCGTTCGTGCACGCCTTCGTCTGGCTCATCGCGGTTCCCCTCGGACTTGCTGCGGCCGTGCAGATCTGGGCCGCACGCAGCCGCACCGGCCAGCGGATCGCCGCCGGGCTCGGGCTTCTGCCGGTGCCGGCAACGGCCCTCGTCCTGTTCGTGGTGATCGCGTCCGTCCTGCCCCAGCTCGGGCCCGCCCTGGACGACGCCCTGCGGGTGGTCCCCGTCTACGTCGTCTTCGCCGTGGCGGCTCCGCTGCTGGGTTGGGCGGTCGGGCGCGCGTTCCGCCTGGATGCCCCCACCGTCCGCACGCTGGCCTTCAGCGCCGCCACGCGAAACTCCCTGGTGGTCCTGCCGCTGGCGTTTGCGGTTCCGGGTGCCGTGCCACTCCTGCCCGCCGTCATCGTCACGCAGACGCTGGTCGAGCTCCTCAGCGAACTCATCTACGTCCGCCTCATGCCAAGGTTCGGCGCCCCGGCATCCTCGCCGGTCGACGCCTAGGTCGACGGTCGTTCCACGGACGAGCGGCTGCGTGACCCCGCATCGCCACCCGCTTCCGGCCTCTTGGGACCAAGACAAGGACGACCGGCGGTCCCGTTCCACTGCTGGGTGTCGGATGGGCCGGCTTTCACATCGGTGCATCGAGCATATCGAGAACCGGGCAGGCCGGCGTCGGGGCGCCGCTGCACCGCTCCACGGTGTCGCTCAGGATGCGCTCAAGCCGCGCGAGACGGGCGAGCTTGGCGCGGACCTCGGCAAGGTGGGCGGCTGCGACGTCCCGGACCTCGCCACAGGACCGGTGCCCGGGCGCGGCCAACGCCAGCAGGGTCCGGATGTCCTCGATCCCGAAGCCCAATGCGCGAGCCTGACGGATGAACGCCAGGCGCCGGACATGGGCAGGATCGTAGGCCCTGTGACCGCCCTCCGTGCGAGCCGGCGGCGGCATGAGCCCGATGCGCTCGTAGTAGCGGACGGTCTCCAGGTTGATCCCGGCCGCCGCCGCGATCTGCCCTATGGAGAGACCTCGCGCACCCTTCGCCATTTTTCGCTTGATCCCGTAGTGGCTACGGGATGCAGGGTGGCACGATGATGATCGACACACCATCCATGGCGCCTCCCGCAAGACCCGCCTCACGTCCGCGGGACGGCCTGCCGATTCCCTCGGGAAGCTGGTTCGCCGGGCTGGGCACGGTCGCCGGGCTGGGTGCCCTGGCGGCCTCGTCCTGCTGCGCCCTCCCGGTGGCGCTTGCCGGTCTCGGCGCGACAGGGGCGGTTTTCGGAGGATTGGCCATGTTGGCTAGCATCCGGCCGATCCTGCTTGGCGGGGCCGCCCTGGCCCTCCTCATGGGTTGGGCGCTGTTCTTCCGTCGCGGGGCGACGGCATGCGACATGGCCGAATCATGTGCTCGCTCGGGGCCGTCATGGCGTACCCCTGGCCTTCTCGGGCTTGGGACGGCGCTGGTTGGTTTGGCGCTCGCGTGGGAACCATACCTTGAGCCCATCGTGCTCAAGGCGATGCGGTGAGGCGGACGATGCAGCTTCGGTCCACCCTGACCTGCCCGCACTGCGGTCATAGAGCGACGGAGACGATGCCGACCGACGCCTGCCAGTTCTTCTACGAGTGCACCGGCTGCGGCACGCTCCTGCGCCCGAAGGCGGGCGACTGCTGCGTCTTCTGCTCCTTCGGCGACGTCCCCTGTCCGCCCATCCAGGAAGCCCGCGAGAACGGCGGGTCCGCATCCTGCTGCTCGGGGTCCTCCTGATCTGCGGACCGGACAGGAGGCATACCCGCTTGGTCCCGGTCCGGGCATGGTGCCGTGCTGGACGATCCGTCCTCTCCCGGTCACGATCCGACGCTCGATGGAGCGCGTCCGATAGCCTCGGGTGCATGGCTCCGGGTCCCCGGGCGCGGGGCGTCCGGTCGTCGCGCGACACCTACGTCTTCCGTCCCGTGCCCGTCATCGCGAAACTCGCGCTCGTCGTATCCCCTTGGCGCGTCCGGTGGTCCCGTCCCTTCCTTGCCGGTCCGTGATGTGGCATCGTCGGACGGTGACCTTCTGGCTCGCCCTTCGCAGGCTGCTCCCGCTCCTGGCGGTCCTCAGCCTCGCCCTTGCGCCGGTGACCGCATCCGCGGCTGCCGCAGGCATGCGCGCGCCGACGGGCGTTCACGGTCACGCCATGGCGATGTCCGACGAGGCCATGGACGGCATGGCCGGGATGGCCATGGACGAGATGCCGTGCTGCCCCAAGGAGCGGCCGGACATGCCCGACTGCTCGAAGGGCTGCCCCCTGATGGCGCTTTGCCTGGCTAAGGTCGCCACCGGACTTCCGGTCGCCCTCGGACTTCCGGGTCGCGTCGCCCGCTTCGAGGGACCCACCTGGGCCGTCATCGCGTCCTTCGACAGCCTCTCGCAAGGGCCGCCCACCGAGCCTCCCCGAGCCTGAACCCGATGCCGCCGGCGTGAGCGCCGGCATGACGCCGCGCGTCCACGCGCGGCCCGCCATCGCGTTCAGGAGACAACACCCGTGACCCAGAAGCCTTTTCCGCGCGCCGTCTCGGCGGCGCTGCTCGGTGCCGCCCTGTCGGCGACCGCGTTCCCGGCGCTTGCCGACATCAAGGACTACCGCTTCGAGCTCGTGCAGCAGGAGGCCAAGGTCGGCGAGGCTGTCCTGTCGGTGCGTCTTCTCGATAAGCGCAGCGGCAAGCCGGTTCCCGACGCCGTGATCTTCGCCAAGCGCATCGACATGGCCCCCGACAGCATGGACGAGATGACCTCGAAGATCGAGCAGCTCCCCACGACCGAGCCGGGCGTCTACCGCTTCAAGGCGAAGCTCACGATGGCCGGCGGCTGGCGGCTGTCGCTCGGGGCCAAGGTCCAGGGCGAGACCGGCACGGTCGAGGACAAACTGGTCTTCAAGGCCCTCAAGTGAGCCGCGCGGCCTGGTTCGCCGGGACCCTCGCCGCACTCGCGGCGGGGGGCGCCGGCTATGTCGCGGGGCATGGGGAGAACCCCGTGCCGGCGCTCGCCGAGCGCGCCCGGACGGAGTTCGCCCGGTGGTCTCCGGCCCCCATGCCGGCCGCGCAGGCTACGCCCCCCGCGAAGGCGACCGGGCCGGTGGTCTACTACCAGGACCCGGACGGAAAGCCGGTTTACTCGCTGTCGCCGATGGCGACCGCGGATGGCCGGGAGTTCCGGGGGGTCCACGCCAGCGAGGACGTACGCTTCGACGAGCCGGATGCGGAGGAGGCCATGCCTGCCGACTTGGCCGGGCAGCGGATGGCCGGGCACGACATGGCCGGCCAGGACATGGGGAAGGCCGGGGACACGAAGGCCGCCGCGGGCGCCCGGCCCATACGCTACTACCGCAACCCGATGGGGCTGCCGGACACCTCGGCCACGCCCAAGAAGGATTCGATGGGGATGGACTACATCCCCGTCTACGAGGGCGAGGACAGCGACGGCAACGTCGTGACCGTCTCGCCCGGCAAGGTCCAGCGCACCGGCGTACGGACCGAGGTGGTCGAGCGCCGGGTGGTCGCCCAGCCCGTGCGCGTCCCCGGTACCGTCGCCCTCGACGAGCGGCGGGTGACGGTCATCGCGACACGCTCGGACGCCTACGTCGACCACGTCGAGAACGTCACGACGGGCGACCGCGTCCGCAAGGGGCAGGCGCTGGTCCACGTCTACTCGCCCGAGATCAACGCCGCGGCGGCCCAGCTCATCGCCAACCCTGGCTTCGACGGCGCGAGGCGGCGCCTGCGGAACCTGAACGTCTCCGAGGCCGTGATCGACGAGATGGAGCGCACCCGGAACGTGCCGATGGCCATCACATGGTCCTCGGCCCGGGACGGCATCGTCCTGCAGCGGACCGCCATCGAGGGCATGAAGGCCGCGGCCGGGGATACCCTGTTCCGGATCGGCGACATCTCCACCATGTGGGTGCTGGCCGACGTGCCGGAGCGCGACCTTTCCAACGTCCGCGTCGGGCAGGCCGCCACGATCCGCCTGCGCTCGGCCCCGGGCCGCACCTTCACCGGCAAGGTCGGGACGATATACCCGCAGGTGAACCCGGAGACCCGGGCCACACGGGTGCGCATCGAGCTCCCGAACCCGGACGGCACCTTGCTGCCGGACATGTACGCCGACGTCGAGATTGCGACGGGGGACGCCAAGCCGGTCGTGGCCGTGCCCGACGACGCCGTCATCGACACCGGCGAGCGACAGGTCGTGCTGATCGACCGCGGCGAGGGTCGCTTCGAGCCCAAGGCCGTGAAGGTCGGCGTGCATGGCGGTGGCTACACCCAGATCCGCGACGGCGTCTCGACCGGCGATCGGGTGGTGACCTCGGCCAACTTCCTGATCGACGCCGAGAGCAACCTGAAGGCGGCACTGCAAGGCCTGGCGCCTCCCAAGGACGACCGCCAGGCCGCCGACGCGGGAGCGACGCCATGATCGCGCGCCTCATCGGATGGTCGGCCCGCAACCTCGTCCTGGTTCTGGTGGGCACCGTGTTCGCCGTCGCGGCAGGCGTCCTGTCGCTGCGGACCCTGCCGCTCGACGCCATCCCCGACCTCTCGGACGTGCAGGCCATCGTCTACACGGAGTACCCGGGGCAGGCCCCCCAGGTCGTGGAGGATCAGGTCACCTACCCGCTGACCACCGCCATGCTGACGGTGCCGAAGGCCAAGGTGGTGCGCGGCTTCTCCTTCTTCGGGGTGTCGTTCGTCTACGTCATCTTCGAGGACGGCACCGACCCGTACTGGGGCCGCTCGCGGGTGCTGGAGTACCTCAACGCGGCGGCGAGCCGCCTGCCGGCGGGCGTGACCCCGACGCTCGGCCCCGACGCCACGGGCGTGGGCTGGGTCTACCAATACGTGGTGGTGGCCAAGGAACGGACGCTCGCCGAGCTTCGCTCCCTGCAGGACTGGGTGGTCCGGTTCGGGGCCTCGCGTGCCGAGGGCGTCGCCGAGGTCGCCGGTGTCGGCGGCTTCGTGAAGCAGTACAACGTCGTGGTCGACCCGAACCGGCTTCGTGCCCAGGGCATCTCCCTCAACAAGCTCCGGGACGCGATCCGGTCGAGCAACGCCGACGTCGGTGGCCGCACGGTCGAGCTCTCCGAGTTCGAGTTCATGGTCCGCGGGCGCGGCTACCTGAGGGGCGTCGCCGACATCGAGAACATCGTCCTCAAGACCGCGGGCGGCACGCCGCTGCGGGTGCGGGACGTCGCCCGGGTCGAGCTCGGCCCGGACGAGCGTCGGGGCATCACCGAGATGAACGGCGAGGGCGAGGTCGCCGGCGGCATCGTCCTGCAGCGCTTCGGCGCGAACGCGCTGAACGTCATCGAGGGCGTCAAGGCGAAGCTCGCGGAGGTGGCGAAAAGCCTTCCCGCGGGCACCGAGATCCTGCCGGTCTACGACCGTTCGCAGCTCATCGACGCGGCCATCGACACCCTGCGGCACACGCTGGTCGAGGAGAGCGTCGTCGTCTCGCTCGTCTGCATCGTCTTCCTGCTGCATGTGAGGAGCGCGCTCGTCGCCATCCTGATGCTGCCGGTCGGGATCCTGATGGCGTTCGTCGGCATGCGAGCCCTGGGTCTCGGCGCCAACATCATGAGCCTGGGCGGCATCGCCATCGCGGTCGGCGCCATGATCGACGCGGCCATCGTGATGATCGAGAACGCCCACAAGCACCTGGAACGGGCGCCACCGGACAAGCCCCGGGTCGAGATCCTGGTCGAGGCGGCGTCCGAGGTCGGCCCGTCCCTGTTCTTCTCGCTCCTCATCATCACGGTCAGCTTCCTGCCCATCTTCACCCTGGAGAGCCAGGAGGGCCGCCTGTTCGGTCCGCTGGCCTTCACCAAGACCTTCGCCATGGCGGCGGCCGCGATCCTGTCGGTGACCTTGGTCCCCGCGCTGATGGTGCTGTTCGTGCGGGGCCGGATCATCCCGGAGCACAGGAACCCGCTGAACCGGCTCCTGATCTGGCTCTACCGGCCGCTGATCGCGGGCGTGCTGCGGGCGCGGGTCCTAACCGTCCTGCTCGCCCTAGGCGTCCTCGCGGCGACCGTCTGGCCGGCCCGTCAGCTCGGCTCGGAGTTCATGCCCGACCTCAACGAGGGCACGCTGATGTACATGCCGACCACCCTGCCGGGCCTGTCGGTGACCAAGGCCGGCGAGCTCCTCGCAACCCAGGACCGCATCATAAAATCATTCCCGGAGGTGGCCTCAGTCTACGGCAAGGCGGGCCGCGCCAACACCGCGACCGACCCGGCGCCGATGGAGATGTTCGAAACGGTCATCGCGCTGAAGCCGCCGTCCGAGTGGCGGCCGGGCGTGACGCTGGCGAGCCTCAAGGCCGAGATGGACAAGGCGCTGCAGTTCCCGGGCGTGTCGAATGCCTGGACGCAGCCGATCCGCGCCCGAATCGACATGCTCTCGACCGGCATCCGCACCCCGGTCGGCATCAAGGTGCTAGGAACGGACCTGAAGGAGATGGAAGGGGTCGCCCGCCAGGTCGAGGCGGTGGTGCGCAACGTGCCGGGCACGTCCAGCGCCTACGCGGAACGGGTCATCGGCGGCTACTTCCTCGACATCACGCCGGACCGGGAGGCGCTCGGGCGCTACGGGCTGATGGTCGGGGACGTGCAGGACGTCATCGCCACGGCGCTTGGCGGCCAGAGCGTGACGAACACCGTCGAGGGACGCGAACGCTACACCGTCAACGTCCGCTACCCCCGGGCCTTCCGGTCCGATCCGCGGGCCATCGCCGACGAGGTGCAGGTGCCACTCCCGGCCGGGGGCACGGTGCCGTTGCGCGAGGTCGCCAAGGTCGAACTCACCCGGGGCCCGACCTCGATCCGCACGGAGAACGGACAGCTTGCGGTCTACATCTTCGTCGACATCAATGGGCGCGACCTGGGCGGCTACGTCGCCGACGCGCGGGCCGCGGTCGACAGCGAGGTCAAACTCCCACAGGGCACGACCCTGCAGTGGAGCGGTCAGTACGAGTACCTGGAGCGGGCCGCGGCGCGCATGACGGTGGTAGTGCCGCTGACGCTGCTCGTCGTGTTCCTGCTGCTGTTCATCAACTTCCGCCGCCTGACCGAGACGCTCATCGTCATGCTGTCGCTGCCGTTCGCCCTGGTCGGCGGCATCTGGCTGATGTGGTGGATGGGCTTCAACATGTCGGTGGCGGTGGCGGTGGGCTTCATCGCGCTCGCCGGCGTCGCGGCCGAGACCGGGGTGATCATGCTGGTCTACCTCGACCATGCCCTCGACGAGGTCCGGGCCGCTTGCGCACGCGAGGGGCGGCCCCTGTCCCGCGAGGATCTGCGGCGGGCGATCATGGTCGGCGCGGTCGAGCGGGTGCGCCCGAAGATGATGACGGTGACCGCCATCATGGCGGGCCTCATTCCGATCCTGTGGAGCACGGGCGCCGGCTCCGAGGTCATGCAGCGCATCGCCGTGCCGATGATCGGCGGGATGGTGTCCTCGACCGTGCTGACGCTCGTGGTGATCCCCGCCGTCTACGGACTCGTGAAGGGATGGGGCCTGTCCACGGCCGCCGAGACGCCGGCGAGTGGCTCCCCGGCCGAACGACCGGCTTGCCGCGAGGCGGCGGAGTAGGCGCCTGCGGACGGATTAAAAATCCCGGCCAAGAAGAAAGGAACTTATTAGAACGAACTATAGCGGCCTGAGTTGACAGAATGAGCAGGACAATACTGGAGGCATATTGTCACCCAGTGCTGATGCTCGTCTCTTTTTGTCTAACATCAAGGAGCTTCACATGGGCAATATGTCGAGCGAGATGCAGTCCTGCATCGACGAATGTCTTCGCTGCTATCAGACCTGCCTCGGCATGGCCTCGAACCACTGCCTCCCGGCGGGCGGCAAGCACGTCGAGCCCGAGCACTTCCGCCTGATGCTGGCCTGCGCCGAGATGTGCCGGACGTCGGCGCACTTCATGCTGATCGGGACGAGGCATCACAAGCACACCTGCGCCGAGTGCGCCGACGTCTACGAGGACTGCGCCCGAAGCTGCGAGCAGGTAGGCGACATGCAGCATTGCGTCGAGCAGTGCCGCCGCTGCGCCGAGAGCTGCCGGAAGATGGCCGCCTGATCGAAGCGCCGCCGGAGCCGGTTCGGGCTCAGTGACCGGCCACGGCCTTCCGACGCGGTGCGGGGGGCGGCATCGCCCCCTGGGAGCCGCCCGGATGGCAGGCCGGGACGTTCGCCCCGGTCTCCAGGCTGGCGATGATCGGGCAGTCCGGCCGGCCGTCGCCGTCGCAGGCGTCTGCCAGGGACCGCAGGGCGTCGGCCATCTCGTTCAGTTGGCGGGCCCGCTGTTCGAGTTCCGTGACATGGGCCCTCGCGATGGCCTTCACGTCGGCGTTGCTGCGGTCGGGGTCGCTCCAGAGCCCGAGCAGCACCCGGATGCGGTCCAGCGAGAAGCCCAGGTCCCGGGCGTGCCGAATGAAGCCGAGCCGGTGCAGGTCGGCGGTCCCGTAATCGCGGTAGCCGCTGTCGCGACGGTCCGCCGGGGGCACGAGCCCGATGCTTTCGTAGTGCCGGATCATCTTGGCCGAGACCCCCGAGGCCCGGCTCGCCTCGCCGATGTTCATCGTGAGAGCCCCTCCGTTGACCTTCCCATGATGGGAAGGTCCAGGAAGGTGCGCAAGCCCAATCGGCCGCGACCGATCCGTCGTTTCCACGGCAACGAGCGGACGGCATCCCGGCCAGACAACCCACGGAGTTTCCGATGCAAGCCACCGCGTCCCGCAAGGCGGTCCTGTACCGCATGATGATGCCGCAGCACATTTGCCCGTACGGCCTGAAGGCGAAGGACCTCCTCGAACGCCAGGGCTTCCAGGTGGAAGACCACTGGCTGACCACCCGCGAGGAGACCGACCGCTTCAAGGCCGAGCACGGGGTCAAGTCGACGCCCCAGACCTTCATCAACGACGAGCGCGTCGGGGGTTTCGACGACCTCAGGCGGCATTTCGGCCAGGCCGCCAACGACCCGAACGCAACGACCTACACGCCGGTCGTGGCGGTGTTCTCGATGACGGCGCTGATGGCGTTGGCAGTGAGCTACGCCGTGTACGGCACGCCCCTGACCGTCAGGGCGGCCGAGTGGTTCATCGCCTTCAGCATGTGCGTCCTCGCCCTCCTCAAGCTCCAGGACGTCGAGACCTTCTCGTCGATGTTCCTCGGGTACGACCTGCTGGCCAAGCGCTGGGTGCGCTACGCCTACGCCTATCCGTTCCTGGAGGGCATCGCCAGCGTCCTGATGGTGGCCGGCGCCCTGAACTGGCTGTCGATCCCCGTGGCCCTGTTCATCGGCACCATCGGCGCGGTCTCGGTGTTCAAGGCGGTCTACGTCGACAAGCGCGAGATCAAGTGCGCCTGCGTCGGCGGATCGAGCAAGGTGCCGCTTGGCTTCGTCTCGTTGACCGAGAACGTGATGATGGTCGCCATGGCCGTCTGGATGCTGGCGATGGGGCATTGAGCGGCATGGCCACGACGTTCCCCGCCTGGCTCCACGCGCTCTCGATCCTGGCCCTGCTGCTCGGGGCCGCCTGCTCGTTGCTGCTGTCGGTGCAGGTCATTCGGCATCCGCAGCACATGACCGTGATGAACGTGGTCTGGCCGGTCAGCTCCCTGTTCGGCACGGTGGTCGTGGTTTGGGCCTACTTTCGCTATGGCCGCCTCGCGACCATGGAGGCGCATCACCGCGCGATGGAGCGGGACGAGAAGCCGCCGAACATGACGCAAACGCCGTTCCCGGTGATGGTGGGCAAGGGCGCGCTCCACTGCGGCAGCGGCTGCATGCTGGGCGACGTCGCCGCCGAGTGGCTCGCCTTCCTGGCGCCGGTGGTGGCGGTCTGGTTCGGCTGGCAGTCGCTGTTCGAGGAGAAGATGTACGCGGTCTAGGCGCTGGACTTCGTCTTCGCCTTCGGGCTCGGGATCGTGTTCCAGTATTACGCCATCGTCCCAATGCGGGGGCTCTCCCCCGGCCAGGGCATCGTTGCCGCGCTCAAGGCCGACACCTTGTCGCTGATCGCCTGGCAGGTCGGCATGTACGGCTTCATGGCGTTCGCCCAGTTCGTCGTGTTCCCGCACCTTGCCGGGGAGCGCGCGCCGGTGAACTCGGTCGAGTTCTGGTTCGCCATGCAGGTCGCCATGGTCGCCGGATTCCTGACCAGCTACCCGGTGAACTGGTGGCTCGTCGGCTCCGGCATCAAGGAGCGAATGTAAGTTCGCTCCCGCAAGCCCGTGCGACCTGCTTGCCTTGAGGTCCGTCGTTTCAATCGAGAAAAAATAAGGGGCCCCGAAGGGCCCCTGGACGATCACATGCGGTGGTGGCGATGACCATGACCGTGGCGCATCATGTGGCCGCGGTGGTGATGGTGGCGCATCATGTGGCGGTGCCCGTGACGATGGCGCATCATGCGGCCGTGGCCGCGGTGACCGTGCATGCCGTCCATACGGACGTCGACGACGTTGGTCGTGGCATCGACGGCGCCGACCATGCCGGGAGCGGCGGACGCAGGTGCGGCGATGCCGATGGCGCCGAGCGCAGCCAGGGCGGCGACGGCGAACAGGGACTTCCTCATCTGGCTTCCTCTCAGGTTGTTGGTGGCCTGGATCGGGTCAGAGACCAATCCGGCGACACCTGTGAACGGCCATGCTTCCAGGACCGTTCCGCGAGGTGCGTACTCCTGGGCCGAGCATGGATAAGGGAACGTTCTTCCCACGGTTGCTTCGGCCCCGCGGGCCCTCGCGCCGACTTGGGTCGCCGCCCGCCTCGACGGGGCGCCGGCTCGACCGGATCACCCGTCCTCGCCCCTCTTCCGCATGCACTTGCGGGATCGTCCGAACGGTGACGGCGCAGGCGCCGCGCGTCCCGGACGTCGAAGGACGCGTCCGGGCCTCCGGGGAACATCCCCTCGCGTCCCTTCCGTCATCCGGCGCGTGCGGGCCACTGCCGATGGAGGTCGTCGATGACGAAGGCGTGCGCATGGCGCTTGCCCTGGTGAAGGTGCGGGTGCCCTTGAGCGAGGTCGGCATGGGCATGCTCGATCACGTCGGGATCGGCAGCCGGCCACGTCCAAGCCGCCGCCGCAACCCCGGCGATCGTCAGGGCACCGAGGACCGCGAGCGTCGCCGGCATTCCGACCGATGCGCCGAGCCAACCCGCGAGCGGATAGGAGACTGTCCGACGTCAGCACCTGTGGGACAGAATGAGGGTCTACACGAACGGAGGATGGCTGGTTCATCGTAGCCCCTGAGGAGCGAAGATGAAGCAGACATCCGGACCGGCCAAGAAGCCGGCAGAAGCGGTGATCAAGGACATTCGCCGGGCCACACGTCGGCAGTTCTCGTCCGAGGAGAAGATCCGCGTGGTGCTGGAAGGCTTGCGTGGCGAGGACAGCATTGCCGAGTTGTGCCGACGTGAGGGGATCGCCGCCTCGATGTACTACGGCTGGTCCAAGGAGTTCCTGGAGGCTGGCAAGAAGCGCCTGTCCGGCGACACGTCTCGTGCGGCCACCACGGATGAGGTGCGGGATCTCCGTCGCGAAGCGGGGGCGCTGAAGGAGGTCGTAGCTGATCTCATTCTGGAGAACCGGTTGCTCAAAAAAACTAGTGCGTTTTCGGTTTGGGCTGATTCGACTGATTGGGGTTCACGCAGCGGCGTCGGGCTGATTCACTGATCGCTCTTGAGGGAGCGATGCATGGGACGGCCCTACAGCCAGGATTTGCGCGAGCGTGTGGTGGCAGCGGCCGCAACGACGTCGCGTCGGCAGGCGGCGGCGCGCTTCGGGGTCGGGATCGCGACCTCGATCCGCTGGATGGCCGCGCTGACGACGACCGGGACGGTGGCCGCTCGTCCGCAAGGACGGGCGCGCCGCTCGAAGCTCGATCCGCACGAGGCGTTCCTGCGCGCGCTGATCGACGCAAAGGACGACATCCCCCTGGAAGAGATGCGCGCCCGCTTGCGGGACGAGCACGATCTCACGATCGGGCTGGGCACCCTGTGGAGCTTCCTCGACGCACGCGACCTCACGTACAAAAACGTATGGCCCGCCCCATCTGCAAGCGGCATGTGCGAGGTGATCTGACCGGTCTGCGCCAACGTATCCGGTCTCGGGGGCGTGCCCCGGCCAAGATGGAGTTCCGCACACCCTGGTCCTCATAAAAGACACGGCGTCGAGCGCCATATTTTGTGCCAGGATCACAGGGTGCCGGTTCAACCGTCAGGCCATCTCGCTTCCACCGCCCGCAGACATCGTCGATCGCCGGGCCGGGCCGCCCTGGCGATCGATCTCGTTTAGGCCGCCACAGGCTGGCTGACCCTGGCCGCGTAGCCCTCGCCGGAGCGGAGTACCGCCCATGCGATCCTGGCCAACTTGCCGGCGAGCGCCACGACGACCTTGTTCTTGTGAGCACGGCCGACGAGGCCACGCAGCCACTCGCCGATCAGGGTCTGGCCTGCCGAGAGCGACGGCAGAGCCGCCCGCGCCCCGTGGATCAGGAGCGTGCGCAGGTAAGTGTTGCCCCGCTTCGTGATGCCGAGGAGCCTTGGTTTGCCGCCGGTCGTCGCTTGCCGCGGTACCAAGCCCAGCCAAGCCGCGAGATCACGACCGGATCGGAATGTCTCGCCCGTGCCGATTGCGGCAACCAATGCGGTCGCGTTCAGCGCCCCGAACCCTGGAATGCTGACGAGGCGCCGTGCGGCCTGGTCCTCGCGGGCCCTGGCTACGAACTCGGTCGTCAGCGCAGCAATACGGCGATCCAGCTCGCCCCATTCCAGGCGCATGTCTTCGATGAGGAGACGAGTGCGCGGACTTAAGGTCGAGGGTGGCTCGATCGCGGGATCGAGCATCTCCGTTAGAAACCTCTCAAGCTGCTGACGGCCCTTTGCGACTACAATACCCCGTTCCAGGAGCACGGCGCGCAGCTGGTTGATTAATGCCGTCCGCTGTCCAACGAGGCGCGTCCGGGCACGATGAAGGATCTGCGCGTCCAGCTGCGCCTCGCTCTTCAACTCGACGAAGCGCATTGTCGGCCGGGTCGCAGCCTCTGCGATCGCTTCCGCATCCCGCTCGTCGTTCTTCTGCGCTTTGACGTAGGGCTGGACGTACTCCGGCGACATGAGTCGGACCTCGTGGCCCTGCTCCCGCAGGACGTGGCCAAGGTGGTGAGCGCCGCAGCACGCCTCCATCGCCATCGTGCAAGCCGGCAGTTTGGCGCCCAGCCGGACAACGCCGTCTCGCGTGAGTCTCCGCCGAAGGACGACACGGCCCGTCTCGTCGAAACCCGCGACGCTGCAGCTATTCTTACCGAGATCGATACCCAACACGGTGATCGCCATCGCTCTCTCCTCTCCCCAGACCACGTCAGCTTAGCGCCGACGCCGAAGGAGGAGCGGGCCATCCCATAAAAGACAGCGCACGCCGCCGAGCAGGACCGCCCGGACGTGAAGGTGGCGCGCGAGGCGTGGTTCGAGGGCCAGCCCGACCTCGACCCTGCGCGCCTTGTTTTCCTCGACGAGACCTGGACCGCCACCAACATGGCCCGCCTGCGCGGACGCTCCCCGCGCGGCGAGCGGCTGCGCTCGCCCGTGCCGCACGGCCATTGGAAGACCACGACCCTGGTCGCCGGCCTGCGCCTGTCCGGGATCGCTGCGCCCTTCGTGCTCGACGGGCCGATCAACCGCGAGGCCTTCCAGGCCTACGTCGATCAGGTCCTGGTGCCCGAACTCACCCCAGGCGACATCGTCGTCATGGACAACCTCGGCAGCCACAAGGGACCGGCCGTGCGGGCGGCGATCGAGGCGGCCGGTGCGCGGCTTCTGTTCCTCCCGCCCTACAGCCCCGACTTCAACCCGATCGAGATGGCCTTCTCGAAGCTGAAGGCCCTGCTGCGAAAGGCGGCCGAACGCACCGTCGAGGGTCTGTGGTCGGCCATCGGAGGCCTCGTCGACACCGTCACCCCGGACGAGTGCACCAACTTCTTCGCCGCTGCAGGATACGAACCAGATTAAACCGAAAACGCTCTAGGACCAAAGGGCTTCGCTCTTTGATATTATTTCATCGGACTTATTACGACATTAAAATCTTGGTCTATGCTTAATACATAATCGGTCGGAACGTAAAATGATCCGACGGTTGCATCAGAACAAGTCACCCTCACGGCGTATCCATTTCCACTCTTACCCAGGAAAGTCGCACTCGTTGCTATTGGGCAAGAGTATGTTTCAGATCTAATTAAAGCTCCAAAAGCTCGAAGTTGATCTTTTGTTGCTGGATCATCCGCTGGCGGGTTATTTTCCGTCAGGAGAAAAGCACAAATTACGACCATATTTTGCATGAAGACGCTCATCACCCATGCCCTCGCGTCTGCTCTTCGCCTCCAATAGCGCCCCCTGCCCTCGCCGACGAAATACCGCTTGCGGTACATCCGTTGTCGACGGTCGGTTAGGCGGCGCTCCACTGATCCTACCCAAACAGCAGGAGGCGAAACAACGCCCGCTTACAGGCAGACATGGAGACGGACTCAGCCGACGCGTTGGGTCGCGGCCCGTGCGTCCGCTCTACGACCGGGATGTGTGGTTTGCCGCCCGTCTGCTTTCGTTAGTCAAGTTTAAAATTCGAACACCTGCTTAGGCCGCAAACCTTACAAGGCTGACGTTATTGGGGGG
>NZ_VRUX01000199.1:0-7034 GCF_008039885.1 Methylobacterium sp. WL103 | reverse complement strand
GGGCAGGGCGTCGCCGCCCGGCTTGCGCGCCGGCACCCGCTCGGGGGCCTGGGCCTCCAGCCACTGGAACCAGTACGGCCACCACGAGCCCTTGGTCTCGGTGGCCGCGGAGATCCAGTCCTCCAGGCGCCCTTCCGCCTTGCCGCCGGTCCAGTAGCCGTATTTCGGCTTGGCTGGCGGGTTGACCACGCCGGCGATGTGGCCGGAACCGGCCAGCACGTAGTCGACCGGGCCGCCGAACTTCGACGAGCCCTCGAACACCGAGATCGCCGGCGCGATGTGGTCCTCGCGGGTGGCGAGGTTGAACACCGGCACCGTGACCTTCTTCAGGTCGAGGCGGATGTTGCCGAGCACCATCTTCCCCTGCGCGAGGTTGTTCTCGAGGTAGCAGTTGCGCAGGTAGAAGGCGTGGTTCGCCGCCGGCATCCGGGTGGCGTCGGCGTTCCAGTACAGCAGGTCGAAGGCGCTCGGCGCCTTGCCCTTCACGTAGTTGTTGACGACGTAGGACCAGATCAGGTCGTTCGGGCGCAGCATGTTGAAGGCGTTGGCCATCTTGGCGCCGTCGAGGTAGCCGCGCTCGGCCATCTGGGTCTCGATCTGCCGGATCTGGCCCTCGTCGGCGAAGACCTTCAGGTCGCCGGCATGGGTGAAGTCGACTTGCGTCGTGAGGAAGGTGGCGCTCTTGATCCGCGTGTTTCCGGTGGCGGCCTGCATGGCGAGCGTCACCGCGAGCAGCGTTCCGCCGACGCAGTAGCCGGCCGCAGCCACCTCGGTCTCGCCGGTGGAAACGCCGATCGCGTCGATCGCCGCCTCGATGCCCTCGCGCATGTAGGACTCGAAGTCCTTGTCGCGGTGACGCTCGTCCGGGTTCACCCAGGAGATCACGAAGACGGTCAGCCCCTGGTCGACCATCCAGCCGATCAGGCTTTTGGCCGGGTTGAGGTCGAGGATGTAGAACTTGTTGATCCACGGCGGCACGATCAGGAACGGGCGCTTCAGCACCGTCTCCGTGCGCGGCGCGTACTGGATCAGCTCCATCAGGTCGTTGCGGAACACCACCTCGCCCGGCGTCACCGCCACGTCGACGCCGAACTTGAAGGCGTCGCGGTCGGTCTGGCGCACCCGCAGCTCGCCCGACCCGGCCTGGATGTCCTCCTGCAGCATCTTCATGCCGCGCACCAAGTTGGCGCCGTTCTCCTGCAAGGTGTGCCGGATCAGCTCCGGGTTGGTCATCACGAAGTTCGAGGGCGAGAGCGCGCCGGCAAGCTGGCGCAGGTAGAATTGCGCCTTGTGCCGTGTGTGGTCGTCGATGCCCTCGGCCTCGTTCACCAAGCCCTCGGCCCAGCGCGTGGTGATCAGGTAGCCCTGCTTGATGAAGTCGAAATACGGGTTCGACGACCATTCCGCGTCCGAGAACCGCGCATCCTTCGGCTCGGGCTGCGCCACCGGCGGCGCCTCGCGGCCCTGAAGCCGGAACCAGGTCGAGCCCCACAGGGCGACGAAGGCCTCGCTGAGCTTGGTCTGCGCCTCCAGCGTCCGCTTCGGGTCGGAGAGCCAGGTCTCGGCGATCGTCCCCAGCGTCCGCACGAGGTCGCTGGCTTCCTGGGGCGGCTTGGGCTGCACCGGCAGCCCGTCCTCGGGGGCGACGTAGCGCGCGGCGGCGCGGCCGAGCTCCTCCATGAACTGGCCCGCGTTGCGCGACAGGGCCTCGAAATCGGGCATCGCGGGCGTCGTCGGCTGCGTCGTCACGCGTGATCCACTCCCAGCTTCCCTCCGCGCCGTCGGCGCGGCGGACCCGAGCGCCCGCCCTTGGGACGGTCCGAGCCTCGTTTCCGACAAATTAACGCGCCAACCCCTGATTTGCCCAGCGCGGCAGGCGCGAACGGCGATATATCTGCGGTATGAACTCAACGTCCGACAAGGTTCCGAACCCGGTTACGACGTCCCCGGGCAGGCCGTCGCATCCGGCCGGCTCCGCCGGGCGCGCTGGTGCAGTCCGCCGGCTGCTCGGCGCGCTCGCGCTCTGCGCTGCGGCGGCGACCGGCGCCTGCTCCTCCGACCTCTCGCCGATCAAGACGCTCGCGGTCGAGGCCGGCTACGGCCCGAAGCCAGTCGCGGCGCCGGACTTCGTCGCGAACTCGCGCTCGAAGGCGGACCCCGAATTCATGCCGGTGGGCGTGTCGGCCCCGGCCCGTCCCGTGCGGGCGAAGTCGGCCGAGAGCCAGAAGGCGCTGGAGGCCGAGCTCGAGGGCGCCCGCGGCCGCAACGAATCGAAGGGCCGGGCGGCCGAGAGCGCCGGCAAGGCGACGAAGCCCGCGAGCGCGCCGGCGCAGCCGGCACAATAAGTCAGCGATTCGGGGTCGGCGGCGGCCCGCTTCGATGGTAGAGAGGCCGACCGCCACCCGTCGGGGCCGCCCGTGCCGCCCCGCGGGATCCGCGCCGATGGACAGATGGCCATGACCGATTTTCACCGCATCAAGCGCCTGCCGCCTTACGTGTTCGAGCAGGTCAATCGGATCAAGGCCGCCGCCCGCGCCAACGGCGCCGACATCATCGACCTCGGGATGGGCAACCCCGACCTCGACGCCCCCAAGCACGTCATCGCCAAGCTGTGCGAGACGGCCGGGCGTCCGCGCACGGACCGGTACTCGGCCTCGAAGGGCATCGCGGGCCTCCGCCGCGCCCAGGCCGGCTATTATCAGCGCCGCTTCGGCGTGAGCCTGAACCCGGACACCCAGGTCGTCGCGACGCTGGGCTCGAAGGAGGGCTTCGCCAACATGGCGCAGGCGATCACCGCGCCCGGCGACGTGGTGCTGGTGCCGAACCCGAGCTACCCGATCCACGCCTTCGGCTTCCTGATGGCGGGCGGCGTGATCCGCTCCGTCCCGGCCGAGCCGACGCCCGCGTTCTTCCCGGCCCTGGAGCGCGCCATGGCGCACTCGATCCCGAAGCCCGTGGCGCTGGTGGTCTGCTATCCGTCGAACCCGACGGCCTACGTCGCGACGCTGGATTTCTACCGCGACCTCGTCGCCTTCGCGAAGCGCCACGAGATCATCCTGCTGTCGGACCTCGCCTACGCCGAGGTCTACTTCGACGGCGAGCCGCCGCCCTCGGTGCTGCAGGTGCCGGGCGCGATCGACGTGACGGTGGAGTTCACCTCCCTGTCCAAGACCTATTCCATGGCCGGCTGGCGCATGGGCTTCGCGGTCGGCAACGAGCGCCTGCTGGCGGCGCTCAGCCGCGTGAAGTCCTACCTCGACTACGGCGCCTTCACGCCGATCCAGGTGGCCGCCACCGCCGCCCTCAACGGCCCGGACGACTGCATCCACGAGATGCGGGCGATCTACAAGAAGCGCCGCGACGCGCTGGTCGAGTCCTTCGGCAAGGCCGGCTGGAAGATCCCGGCGCCCGCCGCCTCGATGTTCGCCTGGGTGCCGATCCCGGAGAAGTTCAAGGAGATGGGCAGCCTGGAGTTCTCGAAGCTGCTGCTGGAAAAGTCCGACGTGGCGGTGGCGCCGGGCATCGGCTTCGGCGAGTTCGGCGACGACTACGTCCGCATCGCGCTGGTCGAGAACGAGCAGCGCATCCGGCAGGCCGCGCGCAACGTCCGCCGCTTCCTCGAGACCGCGGACAAGACGCTGCACAACGTCGTGCCCCTGGCCAAGAGCGCCTGATCGCCCGAAGCGTCCGTTCGGCCGAGGGCGGTTGTTGCGGCCGGGCGACACGCCCGGCCAAAGCACGGCGCGCGGGCCCGAGGCGGTTGTCAGCCGCCGCCCGGGTGCGCAGGGTCTCCGGCAATGATCCGTTCCCGCGTCACCGAGGCCCGCATGCGTCGCCTGTCCCTGCCCGCCGCCCTGCTGCTGGCGGCAGCCGCCTCGGCCTGCGCGCCGAACCCGATCGTCGCCCGCGATCCGATCCCGGCGCCCGGGCCCGACGCGGCCTTCGCCTGCGACTCGCGCCCGCTGGTGCTCAACGCCTTCGAGACCACCTGCAAGCCGATCGCTCGGCAACCCGTGGTCGTGCTGCGCTCGAAGGGCTGACCGGCGACGGTCCCGGCCGGATTTCCCGGGACGAAGGCGCGGCCCGCGCGTCGCGCCGACGGACATGTCGGTCCGCATCGGGCATGGTGCCCCGACGATCGAAGCCGGCCCCCAGCGACGGAGTACGCGAATGAACCCCTTCCTTCGACACGGCCTCGCTGCCGGCCTCGTCACCGGCCTCTTCGCGATCGTCGGCACAGGCGCCGCGCAGGCCCAGTCCGGGGCCTACGTGTTCCAGGGGCCGGACGGCCCGACGGTGTTGCAGGTCGACGTGGCCAACCGTCCGATCGTCCCGCCCCAGCGCCCGGACCTCGCGGTCCCGGCGATCGCCGTGCCGCAGGTGATGAACGGCGGCGGCTTCGGCATCACCGGCTTCAACTACTACGACAGCGGCCTGATGGAGGGCCGCGCCGACTCCCGCGCCAAGCGCCGCTACGTCCTGGCGCCGGCCTGGATCCCGGGCTACGGCGGACACTAACGGCGGGCGCCGGCGGCGCGTCGATCGCTTGCGCGCCGCAGGGCCGGATCAGTCCTTCGACGGGTCGTGGCCCCAGTTCATCAGCGACAGCGACCAGGCGGATTCGGGATCGTTGCGCGACTCGCCCCCTTGCGCGAGGTGGCGTCGGACGTAGCCCACGACCTTCTGCATGTGGGCGTAGTCGTCGTCGGTGAGCTCGGCCTTCTTCTTGGCCTTGATCTCGAGGATGCGGCGGCCCTCCTTGTGCCCGGTCGCCTCGCCGCCGCCGTCCTTCTGCCCGACCGATCGGCTCGCCTCGGAGTCGAGGTGCTTCTTCAGGGCGGCAGGCGTCATGTTCACCGCCGCGTCGAAATCCTTCCCCGTCTGCTCGTGGTCGTGCTTCGCCTCGTCCTTCTTCGTGTCGTGCTTGGTGTCATCCTTCTTCGCGTGATCTTGGGCCTTCGTCATCGTTCGGCGCTCCGGTCGGGCTGGAAAATCCCCGACCAACGCGCGAGCCGCCCGCGGTTTCACGCCCTCCGGCGCGCCCTGGCGTCGCAAAGCGGGGCGAGAGGCCGTTTACAGGGCCGGCCTGCCCCGGTATCACCCGGCACGACCCCTTCAGAGCCCACAACACAAGCGACACACCCTCGAAATGCGCGCCGAGATCGAGCAAGCCTCGGATGCCGCCAAGCAGTCGATCGGACTGCTGAGGAGGCATCTTTGACTGGGATACCGTCGATAAACGCCTCGCGGAGCTGAACGCTGCCTCCGAGAACCCGGAGCTGTGGAACGACGCCGACGCCGCCCAGAAGGTGATGCGCGAGCGCCAGCAGCTCGACGAAGCCGTGGCCGCGATCCGCAAGCTCGAGCAGGACCTCGACGACGGGGCGATGCTGATCGAGCTCGGCGAAGCCGAGGGCGACGACGCCTCCATCCGCGAGGGCGAGGCCACGATCCTCGGCGTCGAGAAGCAGGCGGCCGGCCGGCAGGTCGAGACGCTCCTGTCCGGCGAGGCCGACGGCTTCGACACCTATCTCGAGGTCCATGCCGGCGCCGGCGGCACCGAGAGCCAGGACTGGGCCAACATGCTCCAGCGCATGTACGGCCGCTGGGCCGAGCGCCGGAAGTACAAGGTCGACATCGTCGAGTGGTCGGACGGCGAAGAGGCCGGGATCAAGGGCGCCACGCTCCTGATCAAGGGCCACAACGCCTACGGCTGGCTCAAGACCGAATCCGGCGTACACCGCCTGGTGCGGATCTCACCCTACGATTCGAGCGCGCGGCGGCACACCAGCTTCGCCTCGGTCTGGGTCTATCCGGTGATCGACGACCGGATCGAGATCGAGATCAAGGAATCCGACTGCCGGATCGACACCTACCGTTCGTCGGGCGCGGGCGGCCAGCACGTCAACACCACCGATTCGGCGGTGCGCATCACCCACAACCCGACCGGGATCGTGGTGGCGTGCCAGCAGGAGCGGTCGCAGCACAAGAACCGGGCCACCGCCTGGAACATGCTGCGCGCCCGCATGTACGAGGCCGAGCTGAAGAAGCGCGAGGAGAAGGCCAACGCCGAGGCCGCCTCCAAGACCGACATCGGCTGGGGCCACCAGATCCGCTCCTACGTGCTGCAGCCCTACCAGCTCGTGAAGGACCTGCGCACCGGCACGCAGTCGACCGACCCGGACGAAGTGCTCGACGGCGACATCGACCCGTTCATCGAAGCCTCGCTGGCGCAGCGGCTGTACGGCGCGACCGAGAAGGTCGAGGACATCGACTGAGGCGTAGGCGCCTTCCCTCCTCCTCTCCGGGGAGGAGGCGTTCTACGGCTCGCCCTCCGCCAGTTCCCGCCCCGCTTCCAGGAACCCCTGCGGGTCCACCGGCTCGCCGTCGATCCGCGTCTCGTAATGCAGGTGCGCGCCGGTGGAGCGGCCGGTCGAGCCGACGCGGCCGACGAGGTCGCCGGCGCGGAGCCATTGCCCGGGGCGCACGTCGAAGCGCGCTAGGTGCGCGAAGCGCGTGACGACGCCGTGTCCGTGATCGATCTCCACCATGTTGCCGTAGCCGCCGGCCGGCTCCGCCGAGACGATGCGGCCTGGGGCGGTGGCGAAGGCCGGCTCGCCCATCTCGGCCTTGAGGTCGAGGCCGGTATGCAGCGCGAGACCGCGGGTGAACGGGTCGAGCCGCGGCCCGAAGCTGCTGGCGAGGCCGCGGTCGCGGCGGAGCGGGCGGTCGAGGGGCAGCCGGGCGGCGAGACGTCGCAGGGCCTGCGCATCACCGAGCGTGCGGACGGTGCCCGCGACGGCCGCGGCGAAGGGGCTCGGATCGATCGGAACCAGCGGTCCGCCGAGCCCGGACTCCAACGGACGCTGCAGGTCGAGCCCGGTCCGTCCGAGGACGCGGCGCAGGCGCCAGATCTCGCCCGCCGCCCGTTCGGTGATCCGATCGAGCCCGATCACTTGCGCCGCCGCGAGGCCGTCGAGCCGCCCGGCAAGCGCCGCCAGGCGCAAGTCCACGTCGCGCGCGCTGCGGCGTTC
>NZ_VRUX01000198.1:0-7041 GCF_008039885.1 Methylobacterium sp. WL103 | reverse complement strand
GCTTCCTGGCGGGCGTCCGCGCCGCCTGAGCGGCGCGGGTCGTTCGGCGGCTCGGCCCTGGGGGCCGGCGCGCTCCCGACCGAAGGCGGGGATCGGGGAGGGATCATGCTCTCCGAGCTCGCCCAGGACAGCAGCTCGCCCAGGACGCTCGCACCAGCCCGCGCGGTTCGCGGCGCCGAAGGCCTAAAACACGAAGGGCCGCCCGGCCCGATGGCTGGACGGCCCCCCCGCAAGGCGGGATCGCGGCGATCAGCGGCCGATGGCGCCGCGCTTGAAGCCGAAGCCCGGGACTTCACAGCCGCAGGACGAGTTGAACGGCGCGGGGCGGGTCACGCAGTTGCCGCGGGCGGTGACGCAGATGCTGCCGCCGCGGCCGCCGCCGCGGAAGTCGTCGCGGTCGCGGCGGCGCTCGTAGCGGTCCTCCTCGTAGTCGCGACGGCGCGGGCGGTCTTCGTCGTAGCCGCGGTCGAACCGGCGCGGGCCGCCGTACTCGTTGCCGTAATACTGGGCGCTGGCCCCGGTCGCGCCGAGGGTCGTCCCGAGGGTCAGGGCGGCGATGGCCGCGAGGGTGTAGCGCTTGATGGTCATGGGATGTGTCCGTCTCCGGTCCGAGATCGACGTGGGGTCTACGATTGGCTGCCTGAACGGCGGCTGAGGCCGGCGCAACAGCTGTCCGCGCCCCGGCCTCGACGCTCAACGCGCCAGACTGCGCATCGGCCGTCCCGATCCTCCGGTATGGTGGATGCGAGGGACCGGACACCATCCGCCGCGGCTCGTGCGACCCGGCCGCGGTTGCCGGAAGCGGCCGGTCTCGCTACTGACGCGGGCGAAAATGTTTCCCGTGAAACCCTCTCCGGAGCGGCCCGCCGACATGGAGCTTCTCAAGCTCGCCGCCCTCGACGCCGAGGACCTCACCGTGATCTCGGCCCACCTGCAGGATGCGGTGCTGAACGTCGCCGACCTCACGTTCCTAGCCGCCGAGCACCGCTTCGTGCTCGCGCTGCGCCGGTTCGATTGGCAGAGCCCGGAGACGCCGCGGCGACGGCTCGCCGGCCTGCATTTCGAGCGCGTGCTCGGGGTTCGCACCCGCGGCCTGACGCCGGGGGACGCGCCCTTGAGCCTGCTCGCGATCACCTTCGAGGAGACCGAGGCGCCCTCGGGCCTGGTCACGCTGCTGTTCTCGGGCCAGGCCGCGATCCGCCTCGAGGTCGAGTGCATCGAGGTACGGATGAAGGACCTCGGCCCGGTCTGGGAGGCCGAGAGCCGCCCGGGCCACGCGGCGCCCGTGCCCGGCCCGTCGGCTTGAGCCGTCGCGCCCCACACCATCAAGAGAAGCACGCGCCGATGATCCGCCTCGATAGCAGCGACCCGACCTTCGCGGAGGATTTCGCCCGGCTGCTCACGGTCAAGCGCGAGATCTCGGAGGACGTGGACGAGACCGTGCGCGGCATCATCGCCGGCGTGGTGAAGGGCGGCGACACCGCGCTCGTCGACTACACCCGTCAATTCGACCGGCTCGGCGAGGGCTTCACCGCGTCCGCCTTGCGGGTCACCGAGGATGAGATCGCCGCGGCGCTCCAGGCCTGCCCGCCCGAGGCACTGGAGGCTTTGCGCTTCGCCGCTGCCCGGATCGAGGCGTTCCATGCGGGCCAAGTCCCCGGCGACCGGATGGAGACCGACGCCCTCGGCGTCACCTCGGGCTGGCGCTGGACCGCGCTGGAATCGGTGGGGCTCTACGTGCCCGGCGGCACGGCGAGCTACCCGTCCTCGGTGCTGATGAACGCGATCCCAGCGCGCGTCGCCGGCGTGCCGCGGATCGTCATGGTCGTGCCGATGCCCGACGGGCAGTCGAACCCGTTGGTGCTCGCCGCCGCGCACCTGTCGGGCGTGCACGAGGTCTACCGCGTCGGCGGGGCGCAGGCGGTGGCTGCGCTGGCTTACGGCACCGAGACGATCGCCCCGGTCGCCAAGGTCGTCGGCCCCGGCAACGCCTACGTCGCGGCGGCCAAGCGCCGGGTGTTCGGGCAGGTCGGCATCGACATGATCGCCGGCCCCTCCGAGGTGCTGATCCTGGCAGACGGCCACGCCAACCCCGACTGGATCGCCGCCGACCTCCTGGCCCAGGCCGAGCACGATGTGGCGGCCCAGTCGATCCTGATCACCGACAGCGCGGAACTCGCCGAGGCCGCGGAGGCCGCCGTCGAGCGGGCGCTGACCACCCTGCCGCGCCAGGAGATCGCGCGGGCGAGCTGGCGCGACTACGGCGCGATCGTCCGGGTGAGGCACTTCGACGAGGCGGTGCCCCTGGTCGATCGCCTCGCGCCCGAGCACCTGGAGATCGAGACGCAGGACGCCGAGGCGCTGTCCAAGAAGATCCGCAACGCCGGGGCGATCTTCCTCGGCTCCCACACGCCCGAGGCCATCGGCGACTACGTCGGCGGCCCCAACCACGTGCTGCCGACGGCGCGCTCTGCGCGGTTCTCCTCGGGCCTCGGCGTCCTCGACTTCATGAAGCGCACCACGATCCTCGCCTGCACGCCGGAGAGCTTGCGGGCGCTCGGCCCCGCGGCGATAACGCTGGGCCGGTCGGAGGGCCTCGAGGGGCATGCCCGCTCCGTCGCGATCCGGCTGAACCTGTAGGGGCATGCGCACGATGTCGGAGGCCAAGGGGACTGAGACGCAGGCTGAGAAGCCGGCCGGGAAGGGCACGGACCGCCTGGTCTCGGTGGCGCTCGACGAGGACTCGATCGGCCGCGGCAACCCCGACCAGGAGCACGAGCGCGCCATCGCGATCTTCGACATCATCGAGGACAACCACTTCGCCATCCCCGGTCGCACCGGCCCCTACGCGCTCCACCTCGGGCTCGTGGAGAACAAGCTCTCCTTCGCGATCCAGTCGCCGTCGGGCGAGCCGGTGATGACCCATCTGCTGTCGCTGACGCCTTTCCGCCGGGTGATCCGCGACTACGAGATGATCTGCGAGAGCTACTACAACGCCATCCGCACCGCCTCGCCGACGCAGATTGAGGCGATCGACATGGGCCGGCGCGGCCTGCACAACGAGGCCTCTGAGACCTTGAAGGAGCGGCTCTCCGGCAAGGTCGACCTCGACCACGACACCGCGCGGCGGCTGTTCACCCTGATCTTCGCCTTGCACTGGAAGGGCTGAGGTGGCGTTGCGCCGCCCCGAGCGCGCTCCGCCGAAGTGGGCACCGGTTCGGCGTCAGAGCGCGCGGCATCGCGGAGTCTCGGCATCGCTTCCGATCGCGACGCGATCGGAAGCGATGCCGGGTCCGCACCGACGCTGAAAGCCCACGCGCGATGGACGTCCTCGTCCCGCCTCAGCCCGGCGACCTCGTCGTGCCGCGCAAGCGCCGGGTGCAATCGGTGCTGTTCATGTGCAACTTCAACGCCGTGCGCTCCCCCGCGGCGGAGGTGATCGCGCGCCACTACTTCGGCAAGTCGGTCTACGTGCAATCGGCCGGCGTGCGCTCGGGCGAGCCGGTCGACCCGTTCATGGTCGCGGCGCTGGACGAGATCGGCATCGACGCCAAGAAGCACCGGCCGCGCACCGTCGAGGAGCTCGACGAGTGGGAGGGGCTGAACTTCGACCTGATCGTGACGCTCGCCCCCGAGGCCCACCACAAGGCGCTGGCCCTCACCCATACGCTCGCCGCCGACGTCGAGTACTGGCAGACGGCCGACCCGACCATCCTCCAGGACGCCTCGCGCGACCAACGCATGGACGCCTATCGCGACGTCCGCGACGGGCTGACCTACCGGATCAAGATGCGGCTGAAGGGGTAGGGGACACGGGGCGCTGGTTTTCTTCCCTCCTCGCAGAAGGGGAGGGGGACGCGGCTCCGCGTGCCCTCAGGCCTCGATCCGGCGCATCCCCGTCACCGCGCCATAGCTGTTGGCCTCGATCCGCGCGGCCGCCTGGCGCAGGGGCTCGATCGCCACCGCCATGTGGTGGCCGTTGGCGTGGAGCAGCGTGTCGGCGGCGAGATCCGCCACGTCCTCGGGGATGACGTGGTCGCGGCCGTGGAGGTAGGCCCGCGCCTTGCCGGCCACCATCAGCGCCAGGGTGCCGCGGGGCGAGGCCGGATGCTCGATCGCGGCGCGAAGCTCGGGCGCGGCGGAATCGGTGCGCGTCGCTGCGACGATGCGCACGAGGTAGTCCTTCAAGGCCGGCGAGACGTAGGTCTTCAGCGCGGCCTCGCGTGCGGCCAGCACCTCGGCGACCGAGAGCTTCACCGGCATCGCCTCGCCGTGGTGGTTGAGCTCGCCCTCGACGAGGTCGAGGATCTTCCGCTCGGAGGCCTCGTCCGGCATGCCGACGACGACGTGGAGCAGGAAGCGGTCGAGCTGCGCCTCGGGCAGCGGGAAGGTGCCCGCATGCTCGATTGGGTTCTGGGTCGCCACCACCATGAACGGGTCGGCGAGGGGATGGGTCGTGCCCGAGACGGTGATCTGGCCCTCCGCCATCGCCTCGAGCAAGGCCGACTGCACCTTCGGCGGCGCGCGGTTCACCTCGTCCACGAGGATCAGCGAGTGGAACAGGGGGCCGGGCAGGAACTCGAAGGTGCCGGCGTCCTGCCGCCACACCGTGGTGCCGGTCAGATCCGCCGGCATCAGGTCGGGCGTGCACTGGATGCGGGCGAAGGAGCCGTCGAGCCCGTCGGCGAGCCGCTTGACGGCACGGGTCTTGGCGAGCCCCGGCGCGCCCTCGATCAGCAGGTGGCCGCCGGTGAGCAGCCCGATCATCAGGCGCTCGACCAAGCCCTCGCAGCCGATGAGCCCGTGCTCCAAACCGGCGCGAAGTTCGAGGATGCGGGCCCGCAACGGATCGGAGACGGCGCCGGGGCGCTCAGCGAGAGCGGCACCGCTCATGCCACCGCTCATGCGCGGAAAAGCCCGGCCGACTGTAGGTGAGCCTTCATCCTGCAAGTCTCCTCGTCGAACGCCGCGGACGTGGCCGCGGCACCTGGATTCTTGAGCGATCCATGAGCCAGGCCGGTGTGCCCGCTGCCCGGGGCACCCGTCAATCCCGCCGCGACCTGCGGTGGTAGCGGAGATCGTCACGGAAGCGTCATGCGCGTCCGTCTAGGAGACCGGATGGTCCTTCTGCCCACGCCCCTCCCCGAACCGGTCAACTCGGCGATCAGCCTGGTCGTCGCCTTCGTGCTCGGCACCCTGATCGGCGCCGAGCGTCAGTACCGCCAGCGCACCGCCGGCCTGCGCACGGCGGTGCTGGTGGCGGTGGGGGCCGCCGCCTTCGTCGACCTCGGCATGCGGCTGACGGGGGCCGAGGGCGCCACCCGCACCGTCGCCTACGTGATCTCCGGCATCGGCTTCCTCGGCGCCGGCGTGATCATGAAGGAGGGTATGAACGTCCGCGGCCTCAACACGGCAGCGACCCTGTGGTGCTCGGCCGCAGTCGGCGCCTTCGCCGGGGCGGACCTGCCGCTGGAGGCGCTGTTCGTCGCCGTCGCCGTCCTGGCCTGCAACACCCTGCTGCGCCCGCTCGTCAACGCGATCAACCGCTTCCCGATCGACGAGAGTGCCACGGAGGCGACCTACGAGGTCCAGGTCACCACCGCCCCCGGTGCGGCCGGCCCGGCGCAGGACATGCTGGTCGAGCGGCTCGAGGCGGCGGGCTACCCGGTCGGCGGCGTCGCGGTGGAGGAGCGCGGCGACGCGGTGGTGGACGTGGTCGCGACCCTCATCGCCAGCGCGGTGGCGGCCAAGGACCTCGACGCGGTGGTGGCGGCGCTGGCGACCCAACCCGGCATCCGCCACGCCACCTGGGCGGTGCAGACGGGGGATTGAGCGGGCAAGGGCACGCCCCGTCGAACCCGTTGCATATCGCGAGAAGGACGACGGCCCGCGTCTTTCTCCCCCGCAGCGGCTTGCAGATTCACACATGTCCGTTCCGGCACCGGGCTGATCGCGCGGAGCACAGTGCGGCCCCCTCTCCCGTTCGGGAGAGGATTGGGGTGAGGGGTCAGGTCGATCCGGAAAGGGCACACCCCTTACCCTGTCCCCCTTCCCGACCGGGAGAGGAGACTCGCGCCTCGCTCGGGATGCGTGGCGATATGTATGAAGGGGCTCGTTGGCTTCAGTGGGGAGGTAGAGCGCGGCGTTCCGTGCGTGCATCTTTCAAACTGCAGCCCCGAACGTGCGGCGGCACACCGGGGATCCGGGCCGGCGCTTCCCCCGTCGCTCGGTCAATCCACCTTCTCAGCACCGGCGCCGAAACCGCCCGGAAGGAGAGATCCCATGGCGAATACTCAGAAGAACGCGCTCATCGTCGGGGCCTCGCGCGGCCTCGGGCTCGGGCTTGTCGAGACCTTTCTGGGGCGCGGCTGGCGCGTCACCGCGACCCAGCGCAACGCATCGCCGGGGCTCGCCGCCCTGAAATTCGAGGCGCTGACGATCGAGACGGCCGACATCGACGACGACGCGGCGGTCTCAGGCCTGCACGACCGGCTCGCATCGCAGACCTTCGATCTGGTGTTCGTGGTCGCCGGCGTCGCGACGCAAGCGCACGATCCGCTGCACGCGGTGCCGCGGCAGGTCGCGGCGCAGGTCTACCTCACCAACGCGATCAGCCCAGTGCGCTTCGCGGAGACCTTCCGCGACCGCCTCGCGCCCGGCGGCAGCCTGGTGTTCATGAGTTCGATCCTCGGCAGCGTCGGGCTCAACACCTCGGGCGGCTGGGAGAACTACCGCGCCAGCAAGGCGGCGCTGAACACCTTGGTGCGTAGCTTCGCGATCCGCCACCAGGCGGAGGCCTTGAGCGTGGTTCTGATGCATCCGGGCTGGGTGCGGACCGAAATGGGGGGCGCCGAGGCGGACATCGACGTGGCGACCAGCGTCGGCGGCATGGCCGACGTCATCGAGGCCCGGCTCGGCCAGCCCGGCACAATGTACCTCGACTACCGCGGCGAGACCCTCGCCTGGTAGCACCGAACCTGGACGCGATCCGCGGGCGACCTCAGCGCCGCGGGTCGAGGGGGCGGCCGCGGCGCTCGACGA
>NZ_VRUX01000197.1:0-7089 GCF_008039885.1 Methylobacterium sp. WL103 | reverse complement strand
CGTGCAGCTCGAGACGCTGACGGTGGAAGGCCGCGCCGGCCCGGCGTCGCCCGTGGCTTCCGGCGTCGGCGCGCGCGCGATCGAGAGTCCGACCGGCCCGGTGGACGGCTACGTCGCGACCCGCTCGGCCACCGCCACCAAGACCAACACGCCCCTGATCGAGACGCCGCAATCGATCAGCGTCGTCGGTCGCGAGCAGATCGATGCGCAGAAGGCCCAGACCCTGACCCAGGCGACGCAGTACGTCGCCGGCGTCTATTCCGGCACCTTCGGCGCCGATTCCCGCGTGGATTACTTCACCATCCGCGGCTTCGTCGCGAGCGATTACGGCATCTACCGTGACGGGCTGCAGCTCCTGAACTACGGCTTCGGGACCTTCAAGGCCGAGACCTTCGGCCTGGAGCGGATCGAGATCCTGCGCGGGCCGGCCGCGGTGCTGTTCGGCGCGGGCTCGCCCGGTGGCATCATCAACCAGATCACGAAGCGGCCGCCGCTGGATCCGTTCGGCTACGTCGAGGTCGGAGGCGGCTCGTTCGATCAGAAATACGCCGCCTTCGACGTCGGCGGCCCGGCCGACGAGTCCGGCCACTGGTTCTACCGGCTCACCGGCTTCGGCCGCTCCGGCGGCACCCAGGTCGACGGCGCTCCCGAGGACCGCGGCTACATCGCACCGGCCTTCACCTACAAGCCGGACGGGGCGACCAAGCTCACGGTGCTGACGAGCTACCAGTACGACAACACGGCCGTCACCGCGAACTTCCTGCCCTACTCCGGCACCGTGCGTCGGAACCTGTCGGGCCTGTACATCCCGCGCTCGCTCAATCTGGGTGACGCCGGCTTCAACACCTTCCGACGGCAGCAGGCTTTTGCCGGCTACGAGTTCGAGCACGCCTTCGACGAGACGTGGACCATCCGCCAGAACCTGCGCTACTCGTTCAGCGAAAGCTTCCAGAACTCGGATATCGGCCAGCTCGGCTACAGCAACGCCGCAGAGACCCGGCTTGCGCGCTACCAGTTCCTGACGTCGAGCAAGATCGGGCTGTTCCAGGTCGACAACCAGGCCGAGGCGCGCTTCTTCGACGGAATCTTCAAGCACGACCTGCTGATCGGCCTCGATTACAAGAATTTCCAGTTGCACGACAACCAGGGCACCAACTTCGCGGCAGGTTACGCCGTCCCCGACATCAGCATCATCAACCCGACCTACGGACCGGCGACAGGCCGCCCCTCGCCCTACCTCGTCAACGCGGATTCCTTCACGCAGCTCGGCCTGTACTTCCAGGACCAGATCAAGCTCACGGATCGCCTGACCCTCGTCCTCGGCGGCCGACAGGACTTCGCCGACAACCGGGTGGTCGACAAGCTCACTGCCGGGGCCGGCAGCAACGGCCGCAGCGACAGCGCCTTCACCTATCGCACGGCGTTGATCTACAACTACGATTTCGGGTTGGCGCCCTACGTCAGCTACTCGACCTCGTTCCAGCCGTTGCTCGGCACCGACATCAACAATCAGGCCTTCAAGCCGGAGACCGGCGACCAGATCGAAGGCGGCGTCAAGTTCGAGCCGCCGGGTGCGGGCTATTTCCTGACGCTGGCCGGCTTCGACATCCATCGCCAGAACGTGCAGACGCCTGTTCCGAACACCTTCTTCTCATCCCAGATCGGACAGGTCCGTTCCACGGGCTTCGAGGCGCAGTTCACCGCGACCCTCGCGGAAGGGTTGAATGCGGTCGCCGCCTACACCGTCTACGGCTTGACCACGGAGAAGAGCGCCGACCCGACCACCCTCGGCAAGGTGCCGGTGAACATTCCCGAGAACTTCGCCTCGTTGTTCCTGGATTACACCATTCCCGCCGGCGAATGGCGCGGCTTCGGCTTCGGCGGCGGCGTGCGCTACGTCGGTCGATCCTACGCCGACACGGCCAACACCTTGCGGGTGCCGGAATACGTCCTGTTCGATGCGCAGGTGCACTACAACTGGGACCGGTGGCGGCTGGCCGTCAACGCGACCAACATCGCGGATCGCCGTTTCGTCTCCTCCTGCCAGTCGTCCTTCTCGTGCTTCTACGGCGACGCCCGCCGCGTGGTGGCGAGCCTCGCCTACAAGTGGTGATCCCCGCGCGGGCGGCGCGTGCCGCCCGCGTCGCCGGCTACGATTCCTGCTCCGACCCCGCGCGCGCCCGCTCTCGCAGCAGGTACTTCTGCACCTTGCCGGTGGAGGTCTTGGGCAGCTCGCCGAACACGATGGTCCGGGGCATCTTGTAGGCGGCGAGCCGGCCGCGGCACCAGCGGATCAGGTCGTCGGCGTCGGCCGACGCGCCCTCCTTCAGCTCGACGAAGGCGCACGGCGTCTCGCCCCACTTGTCGTCGGGCTTGGCGACGACCGCCGCGGCGGCGACCGCCGGGTGCTTGAACAGCGCGTCCTCGACCTCGATCGAGGAGATGTTCTCGCCGCCCGAGATGATGATGTCCTTCGAGCGGTCCTTGAGCTGCACGTAGCCGTCCGCGTGCTTCACGCCCAGGTCGCCGGTGTGGAACCAGCCGCCCCGGAACGCCGCCTCGGTGGAGGCCGGGTTCTTGAGGTAGCCGCGCATCACCACGTTGCCGCGCATCATCACCTCGCCCATCGTTTTGCCGTCGGCGGGCACGGATTCGAGGCTCTCGGGGTCGCGCACGTCGAGGCCCTCGAGCACGGGATAGCGCACGCCCTGGCGCGCCTTCTTCGCGGCTTGGGCGTCGGCCGGGAGGTCGTCCCATTCGGCGTGCCAGGCGTTGACGACCGCCGGGCCGTAGCTCTCGGTCAACCCGTAGAGGTGGGTGACGGCGAAGCCCGCCTCGCGCATGCCCGCCAGCACCGCCTCCGGTGGGGGTGCGGCGGCGGTGAAGAACGCGACCCGGCGGGGCAGGGGCCGGCGCTCGGCGTCGGACGCGTTGATCAGGAGCTGCATCACGATCGGCGCGCCGCACAGGTGGGTGACGCCGTGCTCGGCCATCAGCGCGTACATCGCCCCGGCCCGGACCTGGCGCAGGCAGACATGGGTGCCGGCCACGATCGACAGCGTCCACGGGAAGCACCAGCCGTTGCAGTGGAACATCGGCAGCGTCCAGAGATAGACGGGGTGCTGCCCCAAGGCCCCCATGACGACGTTGCCGAGCGAGAGCAGGGCCGCGCCGCGATGGTGGTAGACCACGCCCTTCGGGTCGCCGGTGGTGCCGGAGGTGTAGTTCAGGCTGATCGCGTCCCACTCGTCGTCGGGCATCGCCCAGTCGTGCTCGGGATCGCCCTTCGCGAGGAACGCCTCGTAGTCGCAGGTGCCGAGGGCCTCGCCGGCGCCGGCATATTCCGGGTCGTCGTCATCGATCACCAGCAGGCTGCGCCCGGCCTGCGCCAGCGCCTCGCGCGCGATGCCCGAGAACTCGCGGTCGACGACGAGGACCTTGGCCTCGCCGTGCGCGAGGCAGAAGGCCAGCGCCGCCGCGTCGAGGCGGGTGTTGAGGGTGTTGAGCACGGCGCCGGCCATCGGCACGCCGTAGTGGCACTCGATCATCGCCGGGGTGTTGGCGAGCAGCACCGCGACGGTGTCGCCGCGACCGATCCCGTGGGCGGCGAGCGCCGAAGCCAGGCGGCGGCATCGGGCGTAGAGCTCGGCGTAGGAGCGCCGCAGCGGCCCGTGGATCACCGCGACCTGATCGGGGAAGACCCGCGCCGCCCGGTCGAGGTAGCCAAGCGGCGTCAGGGGCTGGTGGTTGGCCGGGTTCCGGTCGAGGTCGCGGTCGTAGATCGTGTCGCGGCGCATGGCGGCCTCCGGGCCAAGGTGTCGCCGGGACAGTACCGCGCGCGGCTGCGGGGTCCAACGGCCCTCGGCCCACCGAAACCCGCTCCGATCAGTGGTGGCGTTCGGCCCGCCCCGGCCCGAGGGTGTGCGGCTCGTGCAGGAACTTGGCGAGCTCGAAGCCGATCTCGATCATCAGGCCGTCGACCAGCTTGGTCAGGTTCGCCTGCCCGAGGCCGTCGGCCAGCGCGCGCAGCGCGATGACGTGCTCGGCCATGCGGTTCACCAGGCGCTCCGCCTGGCGCAGGTCGGCCGACCGGTTCTCGGTGGTGTCGATGACGATGCCGCGCCCCTGCGCCGTCCCGTCGGCCGCGTTCCGCTCGACGCGGCCGCGGATCAGGAGCTTGCGCGTCCCGACCTCCGATTCGAGCGTGCGGAACTCGGCCTCGATCGGGCCGCCGACCTCGCCGGCCGCGTGAAGGCAGCTCTCGATCCGGGCGCGGTCTTCGGGATGGGTCCTGTCGAGGAAGGCGCCGAGCGACACGCCGGCGGCCGCGACCTCGGGATCGAGGCCGAGCAGGCCGGCGAAGTCGCCCGACAGCGCGAGGCGCCCCGCCCAGTGGTCGTGCACCCAGGCGCCGACGACGCCGGAGGCATCGAGGACCGCCCGGAGATCGTCGTTCGGATGAGGGGGCGGGGCCTGTGTCATGCAACTCCTGAAGACCGATCCTCTAGAACGTAAACCTGAGGTATATTTACCACCACCGCGTTGAGGCTGGAAACCAATCTAATTCATCATCTGAGTTAAGAAAAGTGCCAAGACGTCCGGGACCGCAAAAACGAACTTGAGGTTGGCTTTGGATCCGCGTTCCGCGTCCGCCCTGCGCCGCGGCGTCGACGGACCTCCGGCAGGCGCCCGGCCGTGCGGCCCGGCCCGCGCCTGCGTTAACGGCCTCTTAACCATAACCGACGCGATATCGGGATCACGGCATCCCTGGGTCACAGGATCATCGCCTCGGCGCGGGTCTCTTGACGCTAGGTTGCTCCGAGCGCGTGCGCCGCAACTTCGCTTCGGCTCGCGAACGGAACGTCCGCAGGCCGATCTCGACCCAGGCAAGTCCTAGGCAAAGCAAGCCTCGGGCGAAGCGGGTCTTGCACGAAGCAAGCCTTGGATGAAGCAAGCCTTAGACGAAACAAGCCCTGGACACGGCAAGCCTGAACCGAGGACCACCCGATGAAAGCGATCACCTTCGTCACCCAGAAGGGGGGCAGCGGCAAGAGCACGCTCTGCATCTCGCTCGCGGTCGCCGCGCAGGAGGCCGGGCGCTCGGTCTGCATCCTGGAGATGGACCGCCAGGCCACGATCTCCGATTGGCTCGACCACCGCACCGCGGAAGGCCCCGAGGTCGCGCAGATCGACGCCACGCAGATCGACGCGGTGATGAACCAGCTTCGCGAATCGTCCTACGACTACGTCTTCATCGACACGCCCGGCGTCGATTCCACCGGCACCCTCTCGGCGATCCGCGCCGCCGACCTCTGCATCATCCCGTGCCGGCCGACGCCCGCGGACCTGCGCGCCTTCAAGCCGACCCTGGCCGCCGTGTACCGGCTCGAGAAGAAGTTCGCCTTCGTCCTCAACCAGACGCCGCCGCGCTCCTACCGCATCCGCGACGCGGCCGACGGCCTCGCGGTGCTGGGCATCCTGCCCGACGTCAACATCGTGGCGCGCACCGACCACCAGGACGCGATCGGCGTCGGCCAGGGCGTCACCGAGTTCAACCCGAAGGGGCAGGCGGCGGGCGAGGTGCGCCGGCTCTGGTCCTGGATCGAGAAGCGCACCCAGGCGGGCAAGGTGGGATCGGGGCAGGCGGTCTCGGGCAAGCTTGTTTCGGGCAAGGCGGTGAAGCATGTCGAAGCCGCCTAAGCTGAACCTCGCCTCGATCGTCGCGGCCTCGTCGCCGGCCACGCGCGGGGCGCCGCAGACCGCCGAGATCGTCCAGCTCGACCGCGGCGCAGCCCCGCAGAAGCGCGGCCCCGCCACCCTGAAGGAGCGCGCACGACAGATGTCGGTCTACCTCGAGCCGCCGGTCTACGACCAGCTGCGCGACCTCGCCTACGCCGAGCGCACGAAGATGCACGCGATCATGCTGGAAGCCCTCGACCTGCTGTTCAAGCAGCGCGGCGCCCGCTCGATCGAGCAGCTCTCGGAGCATCTCCCGCGCTGAGATCCGAGGCCTGCCCGGAAACCCCGCGGCCGAGGCGGCACGTCCGACCGGTCCCGTCGATGGGCCAGAACCCGCTTTCTGAATGTCAGTGCAACGCTTTGCTGCCGCATCCTCATGCGTCGACGGAGCGCGAAACCCTGTGAATCCCGTGAGCCGGACGCCCCGGCGCCCGGCCCGTTCAGGCTTCCTTTACGGCGTTCGGACAAGTGTCGGTTCGTTCGGTGACCGTCCCCTTGTGCAGGGGGCGAACCGAATGCTCCGGCGCGACCGCTTCCCCGCGGGCCGGTGTCTCGGCACGTGGCGTACAGGCGGATCCGGTGGGCATGGCGCGTTCGACGCTTCTTCGAATCCCGGATTCGTGCCGCGGCCCGCTCCCCTTGCGGCGCCTGCTCGCGGTCTCGGCGATCGCGCTGGCCACCGCCAACTGCAGCACGAACCCGCAGAAGTTCGCCGGCCCCGCCGGCAACGGGCTCGACCCGAAATACGGCGTGAAGACCAGCCCGCGCCTCTACAACGAGGGCGACGTGATCCCGAAGGGCGGCGGACGCCGCTTCTCGGGCAAGCCCTACGTCGTCGCCGGCCGCACCTACGTGCCGAAGGAGGATGCCCGCGGCTACGTCCGCGAGGGGCTGGCCTCCTGGTACGGCGCCGCCTTCCACGGGCGCATGACCGCCAACGGCGAGGTGTTCGACCGGCACTCGATCGCCGCCGCCCACCCGACCCTGCCGCTGCCGAGCTACGTCCGCGTCACCAACACGGCCAACGGCTACTCGATGGTGGTGCGCGTCAACGACCGCGGCCCCTATCACGCCGACCGCGTCATGGACGTCTCGGAGGAGGTCGCCCGGGCGCTCGAATTCCACAACAAGGGCACGGCGCACGTGCGCGTCGCCTATCTCGGCAAGGCCTCGGTCGCCGGTTCCGACGACCGCAAGCTCCTGGCGACCCTGCGAACCGACGGCGTGCCGGCGGGCGGGCGCGCCCCGGTGATGGTGGCCGACCTCGGCCCCTCGGAGGAGACGGAGCGGTTCTCGCGGACGGCGCCGGCGCCGCTGGCGTTCAAGCCGGCCCCCGAGCGCGAGGAGCGC
>NZ_VRUX01000196.1:0-7099 GCF_008039885.1 Methylobacterium sp. WL103 | reverse complement strand
GCGCGGATCGCGCGGACGGCCTCCCGGGCCGAGGCCTTGTCCCGCGCCGAGATGAAGACGCACTCGGCGTGCCGTCCCGCGAAGGCGCGGCCGCGGCCGGAGGCGCCGGCCTGGTAGAGGACGGGCGTCCGCTGCGGCGAGGGCTCGCATAGGTGGTAGCCGTCGACCGACAGGAACTCGCCGCGATGGGAAACCGGCCGGATCAGCGCCGGATCGCTGAACACGCGGCCCTCGCGGTCCCGGCGCACCGCCGCGTCGTCCCAGCTTCCCTCCCAGAGCTTGTAGAGCACCTCCAGGTACTCGTCGGCGTAATCGTAGCGCCGGTCGTGGGCCGGAAGCGCCTCGCCGCGGCCGCGGTGGGCGCTCTCGAGGTAGCCGGTGACGACGTTCCAGCCGACCCGCCCGCCGGTGAGGTGGTCCAGCGTCGAGAGGCGCCGGGCGAAGGTGTAGGGCGCCTCGGCGAAGACGTTGAGCGTGATGCCGAAGCCCAGGTGCTCCGTCACCGCCGCCATGGCCGGAACGATCAGCGTCGGGTCGTTCACCGGCAGCTGCACGGCCTCCCGCGCCGTCACGTCGATGCCGCCGCCGTAGATGTCGTAGACGCCGAGGATGTCGGCGATGAACATCCCGTCGAAAAGGCCGCGCTCCAGAAGCTTCGCCTGGTCCGTCCAGTAGCGCAGGGTGTTGTACTCGGCCGAGCGGTCGCGCGGATGGGTCCACAGGCCGTGGTTGATGTGGCCGACGCAGTTCATGTTGAACGCGTTGAGCCGGATCTGCTTGGCGGCGCCTGTCATCGCGCCCGAAGCCTCCGCACCACGCTGTCGCCCGTGAACTGCACGAGGCAGACGAGGACGATCAGGATCGCGATCACCACCGACATCACGGTCGTGTCGAAGCGCTGGTAGCCGTAGCGGATCGCCACGTCGCCGAGCCCGCCCGCGCCGACCGCGCCGGCTACGGCCGAGGCGCCGATCATCGAGACGATGGTGATGGTGAAGCCGCCGACGATCCCCGGCAGGGCCTCGGGCAGCAGCACGTGGAGCAGGATGTTGCGGCGTCGGCAGCCGATGGATTGGGCCGCCTCGACCAGTCCCGGATCGACCTCTCGCAGCGAGACCTCGGCGATCCGCGCGAAGAACGGCGTCGCGCTCACCGCCAGCGGAACGATGGCGGCCCAGACGCCGATCGTGGTCCCGACGACGAGCCGGGTGAACGGGATCAGCGCGACCAGCAGCACGATGAAGGGCACGGCGCGAAAACCGTTGACGACAACGCCGACGAGGCGGTTCGCCCGCGGGGCCGGAAAGATGCCGTTAGGCCCGGAGGTGACGAGGAACAGCGCGAGCGGGATGCCCGCCAGCACCGCGATCCCTGCCGACACGCCCACCATGAAGATCGTGTCGAACGCCGCCTGCCAGAGGCGGTCAATCATCTGCGGCGACATAGCCGATCCCCTCCACGGTTTCCCCGATGGCCCTCAGTCGGGCCTCCGCCTCCGTGCCCTCGGCGGCGATGAGCATGCGGCCGACGGCGTGCCCCTGGATGCACTCGACGCCCGCCTGCAGGAGCCGGACCGTGCCGCCCGTCGCCGCGACGAGGGCCGACAGGTCGGGCGCGGACCGTCCGGAATAGGTGATCCGCAGCACGGCCTGCGCGCCCGGCACGGGATGCGGCAGGAGCCGCTGCGCCAGCTCGTCGGGCACGTCGCGGGTAAGCGGCGCGAGCAGCGCCCGCGTCGCCGGGTGCTCGGGCGCGCCGAACACCCGCCAGACCGGCCCGGATTCGGCGACCCGCCCGGCTTCCAGCACCACGACGTCGGTGCAGACCTCACGGATCACGCTCATCTCGTGCGTGATGAGGATGATGGTCAGGCCGAGCCGCCGGTTGATGTCCCTCAGCAGGCCGAGGATCGACAGGGTGGTCTCCGGGTCCAGCGCCGAGGTCGCCTCGTCGCAGAGCAGGATTTCGGGGTCGCTGACCAGGGCGCGGGCGACGCCGACCCGCTGCTTCTGCCCGCCCGAGAGGCGCGACGGATAGGTGTCGGCCTTGCCCTCCAGGCCGACGAGGCGCAGCACCTCGTCCACCCGGCGCGCGATCTCCGCCGGCCTGATCCCGGCCACCTTGAGCGGCAGGGCCACGTTCTGCCGGACGGTCTTGGCGGACAGCAGGTTGAAGTGCTGGAAGATCATGCCGATGCGGCGGCGCAGGGCCACGAGGCCAGCCGTACGCAGGGCCTCGATCGGCTCGCCGTCGACCAGCACCCGGCCCGAGGTCGGCTCCTCCAGCCGGTTGACGGTTCGGAGCAGGGTCGACTTGCCGGCGCCCGAGCGGCCGATGATGCCGAAGATCGCCCCGGACGGAACGTCGAGGCTGACGTCGTCCAGCGCGCGGACCTCGCCGCCCGCGGAGCGGTACGTCTTCGAAACGTTCTCGAACCGAACGGTGCCGGCGCCGCGCCGGGCCGCCGAGTCCCGGACGGCAGAGATCGCGTCCGCCGCGAGCAGGTTCGGCCTCGCCGAATCCGTCGCCCCGAGGCTGTCCAAGGCCAAGCTCACCATTGTCAATTCTGCCACGCGAGCAGGTACAGCTTGTCGCTGCCGGCGAAGGATGTCTTGATCTGCTGCTTCACGGCCTCGGAGTTCTGGAAGATCTGGACGAATTTCCGGATCGTCGGGTCGTCCTTGCGGGCGGCCTTGGTGACGAAGCTCACGGCAAACAGCTTGTCCTCGATGCCGGAATAGATCAGCCCGCTCGTCGGATCGAAGGCGCCGGCGGCGACGATGAAATGCGGGTAGCCCTGGGCGAGGTCGACGTCGCCGGTGATCCGCACCAGCTGCGGCCCCTCGACTTCGGTGAATTTCAGCTTCTTCGGGTTCTCGACGACGTCGTCGACGGTGCCGAGGAAGCCGACGTCGTCCTTGAGCTTGATGAGGCCGGCCTTCTGCAGCAGCAGCAGGCCTCGGCCCTGGTTCACCGGATCGTTGGCGATGGCGACCTTGCCCCCCGCCGGGACCTGGTCGAGGCTCTTATGCTTGAGCGAGAACAAGCCGATGTTCTGCAAGATGCCGAGCCCGACGATGTCGAACCGGTAGCCCTTCTGCTTCGACGCGTTCTCCAGGAAGGGGCGATGCTGGAAGAAGTTCAGGTCGATGTCGCCGGCATCGAGGGCGACGTTGGGCGTCGTCCAGTCGCTGAACTCGATCACCTTCACGTCGATGCCCTGCGCCTTGGCCTCATTGGCGGCGGCGGTGACGGCATCGCTGTAGGCGCCCGGCACCGTGCCGACCTTCAGGGTCTCGGCCTGGGCGGCCATCGTGCCGACAGACAGGAGGGCGATGGCGAGGGTCTTCAGGAAGCGCATCGGTCGTGGACTCCGCTCGCCCGTTTCGGCGAGGACAGGGCAGGATGGGGCTGTCGAAGGGCGGGTGATGGCCGCGTCCGCGCCGGTCAGGACGGGCGGACGGGGACGACCGAGCCGCGGTAGCGTTTGCCGATGAAATCCGCGACCTCGGCCGAGGTCAGCAGGGTTCCGAGGCGCAGCACCCGGGGATCCTTCGCCAGGCCCTCGGTGGTGACGAGGACGTTCGCATACGGATTGCCCTCGGCACGTTCGAGCGCCAGCGCATCCCGCGCAGGCTCCAGCCCCGCTTCGAGCGCGTAGTTGCCGTTGATGACCGCGAGCGCCACGTCGTCGAGGGAGCGCGGCAGTTGCGGCGGGGCGATCTCGACGAAGCGGAAGTTCTTCGGGTTCTCGACGATGTCGTCCACGGTGGCGTTCACGTCCGCCGCCTTCGCCCGCAGGCGGATCAGGCCGTTGGCCTGAAGCAGCGACAGCCCGCGGCTGGTGTTGGAGACGTTGTTCGACAGGGCGACGGCGCCGCCGGCCGGCAGGTCCGCGAGCGCCTTGGCACGGCGGCTGTACAAGCCCAGGGGCTCGACATGCACCGCCGCGACGACGGCGAAGCGCATCCCCATGGCGGCTTCCTCAGAGCGTAGGAAGGGGACGTGCTGGAAGAAGTTGGCGTCGGCGTCGCCGTCACGCAGCAGGGCGTTCGGGCGCAGATCGCCCGAGATCTCGATGACTTTCAGCGGCAGGTCGGGGGCGAGCTTGTCGACGACGAACTCGAGGATCTCCGCATGCGGCAGCGAGGAGGCCACGACCCGCAGGGGCGCCGAGGCGGCGCGGGCCGGTCCGATGCTCAGGGCGAGGGCGCCGGACAGGAAGACGCGACGGGTCGATGCAGGCACGGCGCACGCTTTTCGATTGAATTTCGGTGACGAAGACTGGTCTTGGTATCTCGAAACCAAGGTTCCGCATCAAGAGCAGCGATTGCCGAATTTCGGCCCGTTCGAAGGGGATCGTCACCGTGTTTCGCGGTGCGAGGATAGCGATGTTCTCCTGGCCTGTTGTCGCGACGGGATTCACGCCGAGGCGGCATCGTCGCGCCGGCCGCGATCGCCTCCGGCGTGCCCGCGACGATGGGAGGGCCGACCCAGAAGTTAGCCGACTTTCCGACGCGCCTTGGAACGCCTCAGCTTGGTCTCGGGTTTTGCTGCCACGCACGCAGCCAACGGCAGTTCGGCCGAGCGTCACGGTCACCCGAGGGGTCGTTCGATGCTTGGCTGGTTTCGCGCCCTGATGCCGCGGGAAGACCGCTTCTTCGATCTTTTCGCGCGCCATTCCCAGACCTTGGTCGCCGGCGCGGAAGCCCTCCAGGGCGTGCTGCAGGGCGGTGCGGAGGTTCCGCGTTACTGCCAGGTGATCGTCGACCGGGAGCAGGAGGCGGACGCCATCGCCGCCGAGGTCCTGCTGGCGGTGCGCCGCAGCTTCATCACCCCGTTCGATCGCGGCGACATCAAGGACCTGATCCAGTCGATGGACGACGCCATCGACCAGATGAACAAGACCGTGAAGGCGGTCCAACTCTACGAGTTGCGCGACTTCACCCCCCTGATGCGCGCCATGGGCGAGACGGTGATCGAGGCGGCCCGCCTCACGGCCGAAGCCGTGCCGCTACTCAACGCGGTGGGAAGCCATGCCGGGCGCATCAACCAGCTCACCGAGGCGATCACCCAGATCGAGGGTCATTCGGATGCGTTGGAGGAGCAGGGCCTGAAGGCGCTCTATCAGGCGCATCGCCGCGACGGCGGGGACGGCGACGCGATGGCCTACATGATCGGCGCGGAGATCTACGGGCACCTGGAGGACGTGGTCGACCGCTTCGAGGACGTCGCCAACGAGATCAGCGGCATCGTGATCGAGAACGTGTGACCGCCATGGAGGTCACCACCCTCGCCCTCCCCTACCTCGTCGCCCTGATCGCGGTGGCGCTGGTCTTCGACTTCCTCAACGGGCTGCACGATGCGGCCAACTCCATCGCCACCATCGTCTCGACGCGGGTCCTGCGGCCGCAATATGCGGTGCTCTGGGCGGCGTTCTTCAACTTCATCGCGTTCCTGTTCTTCGGCCTGCACGTGGCCGAGACGCTGGGGACCGGCATCGTCGACGCCGGGATCGTCGACCCGCAGGTGATCCTCAGCGCCCTCGTCGGCGCCATCGTGTGGAACGTCGTCACCTGGGTGTTCGGCATCCCGTCGAGCAGCTCGCACGCGCTCGTCGGCGGCCTCGTCGGGGCGGGCGTCAGCAAGGCGGGGCTCGGCGTCGTGGTCTGGTCGGGCCTGGGCAAGACGGTCGCGGCCATCGTGCTGTCGCCGCTCATCGGCTTCGTCCTGGCGCTCGTGCTCGTGCTCGTCGTGTCCTGGAGCTGCGTGCGGGCGACGCCGTTCGGCGTGGACAAGACCTTTCGCGTGCTGCAGTTCGCCTCCGCCTCGCTCTACTCGCTCGGGCACGGCGGCAACGATGCGCAGAAGACCATGGGCATCATCGCGGTGCTGCTCTACTCGCAGGGCCGGCTGACGGGCGACTTCCACGTGCCGCTCTGGGTGGTGCTCGCATGTCAATCCGCGATGGCGCTGGGCACGCTGTCGGGCGGCTGGCGGATCGTGCACACGATGGGATCGCGGATCACCCGGCTGAACCCGACGCAGGGCTTCTGCGCCGAGACCGGAGGGGCCATCACGCTGTTCCTGGCGACGTGGCTCGGCGTGCCGGTCTCGACGACGCACACGATCACGGGCGCGATCATAGGGGTCGGCGCGGCGCGGCGGACCTCGGCTGTGCGATGGGGACTTGCCGGCAACATCGTCGTCGCTTGGGTCGTCACCCTGCCGGCTGCAGCCGGCATCTCGGCGGCCTGCTACGCGCTGACCCGGCTTTTTTGAGCTGAGAAGCCGAACGGACGGTGCTCATCCGCGGTCGAACGGTTCACCGGAACGCTTTCGACGACGAAAGCGGCTCCGGCATCACCGCGTCCGTTCGCGTCGTCCAGGCGTGACCGGCCATGCCGGCCAGCATCGCGAGCACGAACACGACGACCGGCAGGCCGCCGATCGACAGCGCCGCGACGGCCGGGCCGGGACAGAAACCGGACAGCCCCCAGCCGATCCCGAACAGGGCGGACCCGCCGACGAGGGCCGGATCGATCCGGCGGTTCGTCGGAATTTGGAAGCGTTCGTCGAGGACCGGCCGCGGCAGGCGGCGGGATAGCAGGTAGCCGAGCGCCGAGACCGTGACGGCGCCGCCGAGCACGAACATCAGGCTCGGATCCCAAGGTCCGGTCACGTCGAGGAAGCCGCGGACCCGCACCGGATCGAGCATGCCGGAGAGCGACAGGCCGAGACCGAAGATCAGGCCCGCGGCGAGCCCCGCGAGGATGCGCCAGAGGCCGATCACCACGACACGCCCGAGGTCGGCATCAAAGTGCGCATCAGCGCCACCGTCGCCATGCCGGCCGCCAGGAAGGTGAGCACGGCGACGAGCGAGCGCGGCGACAGCCGCGCCAACCCGGCGACGCCGTGGCCGCTGGTGCAGCCCGAGCCGAGCCGGGTGCCGAACCCGACGAGGAGGCCCGCGACGACGAGAACCGGCAGGGAGGCGACGATCCGCATCTCCGGCCAGGCCCCGGCGAGCCACGCGAAGGCGGGTGGCCCGAAGAGCAGCCCGGCGACGAAGGCGGCGTCCACGCGCCGGCGCTCGCCC
>NZ_VRUX01000195.1:0-7112 GCF_008039885.1 Methylobacterium sp. WL103 | reverse complement strand
CGACGACGATGTGAGCCGTGTTCGTCATAGGTCCAGACACAGGGCCGATACAGCGCCATCCCGCGCCATCCCCTGTATCCAGACCCAGACCCTATCCGCACAAGGCAGCCGTCACCGAGCGCTTACCTCGAAGGCAGCGGTTGCCCTGGAGATCAGCCAGAGCTTCGAGGCGCAGGTGCACCTCGTCGGGCAGATTGAGAATGGGTTCCACCTCATTGGGTGAGCCGGCGCCTGCCGCGTAGGCCCGCTTGACCCTGGACGGGCCTGGTTTGCGGATCGCAGGTTTTGTGACGAGATTTCCGACAGGAAACGTGTTGGTCCGATCCGGCACGCCGGCCGTCACGCAATCGGACGTTTGGACGACATGCCGGCAGTCACGTCTGACAGCTTGATGCTGTCCGCTCACGAACCTTCACAGCCCCTCGAAAGGTCCGCTTCGCGGCGGTTTGGTGGACGATGACCTACGTCGAGGGCGCGCGGTTTCCCGCCCGTCCGTTTTCGGGTTCACTCCGCGGCAAGTGACGTTCGATCCGAGACACGGACACCCGACGAATGACCGAAGATTTGAAGACGCTCCGCCTCGTGCTGCCGCACTGGCAGGGTGGCAACAAGCCGACCTACCAACTCGGCTCGCGCCTGCTCGCGTGGCTCGCACCCGACAACGGCGACCTTACCGTGGAAGTCCCGGTCCCCAAGCCGGACGGTCGCAAGCTTCCCGTTGAGGACGGTGTCGTCGGAAAGTCCGAGGTCCTAGACGTGGCGCGGGCCACGCGGGCGATCATCGAGCAGCATCAGCCTGACCGCATCGTCACCTTCGGCGGCGATTGCATGGTGTCGATTGCGCCCTTCTCCTTTCTCGCTCGCAAGCATGAGGGCGATGTTGCCGTCCTTTGGATCGACGCCCATCCCGACGTCACCATCCCGACGTCACCATGCCGGAGGACTACGCCAACGCGCACGCCCACGTGCTGGCGAACTTGCTGGGCGATGCCGATCCCGACCTCGCTGAGTTTGGCCGAACGACGCTTCCGGGCAACCGCATCCTCTTCGCCGGTCTCGCCAAGAACGCGCTGAGCCTGAACCAGCGCACCTACATCGAGGGGATCGGCGCCACGGTGCTGGCACCCTCCGATCTCGATGCCGACTTCGGCAACGTAGCCGAGTGGGTGAGGGCTTCGGGTGCCTCGAAGCTCCTCATTCACTTCGATCTGGACGTCCTTGATCCGCGTGTCTTCCGCTCGCAACTCTTCGCTCCTCCGGGACCGGTCGATCCTGAGGTCGCTTCGCATGGGAGCGGCAAGCTGACCTTCGAGCAGGTAATCGCGCTGATTGGCCGAGCAGGCGAGAACGCGGAGGTGGTCGCGCTCTCGATCACGGAGCATCTCCCGTGGGACGCGGAGAACCTCCAAATGGCCCTGCGGAAGCTGCCGCTGCTTGGCTGAAGGCTGTAGCTCTCCGAAGGCGGAAGGTCCGCTTCAGGGCGAAGGGTCAGGGTCCGCTTCCCACCCATCTCGGACCGTAGGTCCGCACCGGCTGTCGTCGGGCAAACGACCGTTTTCTCGACGCAGGACGATGCGGGTCTGATTGGTCATCCGGTCCAGCGTTTTTCTGTCAGGAAAATATGTAAGTTTTTCTATTGCTAGTTAAACGTAGCTATATGTCTATCCCGACATACTCGTTAGCCACGCTTGGTTTTCACTCTCGATTAGAAGCCTGACCTTCAGCTTGAACGCCTGTGCGATACCGACCGAGGGCGTATCAGTACGGGGGAGGCGTCAGGTGCTCACACGGACCGGCCAGAACATCGGTTGTGGTTGAGGCTCGTTGGCGGAGGCGTATGAGGGTGGCCCCACAGTATGCAGGCTAAGGACATAGCAGCTGCAGGTGCTCTATTTGTTGACGACAACTTCACCTTGAAAGAGGTTGCTGCCAGGATTGGCGGCCTGAAGTCCGAACTCTACAATCATTCAGGATTGATCGCTATGTAGCACCATTTTCAGTGTATAACTATTTTGACGATAAGAACTGGAGATGCTTTTATGACCATAATAACTCCTAAATGTGGTTACATTTTTTTGAAAGATGCTCTTAGGTTTGTTCTTTACAGCAATGGGGAAATCGGTCAACTCGTCGCTAGTAACTGGTACAATATACCAAATCCAAATTTATCTCGCGAAGAGATTGATATTTTTAGAGCGTGCGCATTGAGACTTTTCACTTGGCTTGAGGCGGGTAAGATTGAAGCTTCTTATATCCCAGATGGTCAAATCGAAGACGCCTCGATTAGAAGATCGACTTGGGGTTGCCATGGCTTCGATGCTGTTCGCTGGGAGTTATCTGCAATCCGACCTCCGGGACACAGACCTATAACCGCTCCACAAATCGAGAATATTAAGTTGAGTGGTGAGGAACTCGAAAGATTGACTTCGCAGCCTACAAGCGCAGCCGAAGTCACAGATTCTTCTAAGGATAAACCCAAGCCTCGAAATCACTTATTAGTTTTAAAAATTGTAGATGAGCTAGCATTGGAAAGAACTTATATAGACGAAACTATTTCAAATAGCATGGTAGTAAGTTTAATACAAACTCGTCTTAGCCAAAAACGGGCAGCGGGAGACAAAGCCGTGCCAAAGCTATCCCGCGAAACTATCCTCCGGGCTCTAGATCGCATGTGACAATAGGCAAATTGAGCAAATTGGGCACGCGCAACTTGCCAAATGACGTAGAGCCCTAAGTCCGCAATCTTCCTCGCAGACACCGGCTGTCAGCCCGGGACGAGCGAGGACAACGATGGACCAGCTTGCCGCTTTCGACGTACCGACATTCTGTGATCGCTACGGTGTCAGCCGTGCGACTGCTTACAAGGAGCTTAGTTCAGGGCGTCTTCTCGGCACGAAGGTTGGTCGGAAGACCCTGATCCGCAGTACCGACGCCGAAGGCTGGTTAGCCTCCCTACCTAACTTTCAGGGGGGTAGCCGGACCTCCCGCCACGAGCGCTAGGGCCATGGCTGGAAGCAGGCCGGGGTATCGGAAGCGTGCCAACGACAATCCTAGCACCGCCGAGAAGGGCGACGAGCTGCCGATTGTGCGCTTCGTTGCTGGGCAGGTGCCACGAGCCGTCGACGAGGCGGAGGCTGCCCTCCTTCTGGCTGGAGCTCCGATCTACAGCAGGGCTGGTACTCTGGTACGCCCTGTGGCGGAGACGATGCCGGCAGCCGGCAATCGGAACACGACAGTGGCGAAGCTTCGGCTGTTGTGCCAGGCGAGCATGGCGGACCACCTAGCGCGCGCCATGCACTTCCAGCGGTTTAGCAAGACCGCCGAGGAGTGGGTGGATCGGAACCCACCCATCGAGGTGGTTACCGCGCTACTGGCCCGTGAGGGGGAATGGAAGCTACCACCCCTATCGGGTGTCATCACCACGCCCACGATGCGATCAGACGGCTCGATCCTTTCAGCACCGGGCTACGATCCCGCAACTCGCCTTTATCTCGTGGTCGATCCGAGCTTCCGCCTCGCGGACGTGCCAGAACGGCCAACCCGCAGCGATGCGGAGCACGCATTGCAGCGCCTCAAGGATCTCATCTGCAATTTCCCCTTCGCGGGGGAAGTCGATCAGGCCGTAGCCCTATCCGGTATCATCACGGCGGTGGTGCGCGGTGGCATCCCGACTGCGCCACTCCATGCCATCACGGCGCACAGCCCCGGCACGGGCAAGAGTTACCTGGTGGACATCGCCGCTACAATCGCCACTGGCCGGCGCGCGCCTGTGATCGCCGCCGGCAAGACGGAGGAGGAAACCGAGAAGCGTTTAGGCGCACTCCTTCTGGATGCTGCACCCCTCATTTCCATCGATAACGTAAACGGGGAACTTTGGGGGCGAAGCCCTCTGCCTGATGACGGAACGGCCATCGGTGAAGGTCCGCATTCTCGGAGCGAGTAAGACACCAGAGGTAGAGTCCCGCTCGGCTGTGTTCGCCACCGGCAACAACCTGACGCTGCTCGGCGACATGACGCGACGCGCCGTGATCTGCACGCTCGATGCCAACGTAGAGCGCCCAGAGCTTCGCGACTTCGACTTTGACCCAATCGAACGGGTGCTGGCGGATCGAGGTGCTTACGTCGCGGCCGTGATGATTATCGCGCGAGCCTATCGTGCGGCCGGGATGCCGAAAGTGTGTGGGCCAATCGGGAGCTACGGTGAATGGTCGGATATGGTGCGCGCACCGCTCATCTGGCTCGGGTGTGCCGATCCGGTCGCCAGCATGGACACGGCCCGCAAGGGAGATCCGGAGCTGTCCGCGATCGGCGAGTTATTCACGCATTGGCGCGAGCACCTCTCGCTGTCGGAAAGCTACACCACACGCGTCATCATCAAAATCGCAGCGAGCGGACCCGACGCTGCCGAATTCCAGGATCTCCTGTTCCGACAGGCTGGGGCCGGCGGGGCTGTCAGTACTAGACGGCTCGGGAAGTGGCTTTCGCGCATCAGTGGCCGGCTGGTCAATGGTGCGAAGCTCGAAATGCAAGCCGATACCAGTCACGGCAATCGCTTCTCGCTTGTCGAACCCGCCTCCTATCCATCCCGCGCGATAGAACCCTAAATGGGGTTTGGGGTGTTCTGAGGGTTTGCTTCAGCTCCTCCCCCAAATTTTGTGCAAGCAACTCTCCAATCCAAATTTCTCGCGCGAGGAATGAAAACAAACCCCCAAAACCACGCAAACCCCCATCCAGAACCTTGAGGCCTACCGGCCTACGGGGAAACATCGAGGAGTAAACATGCAACGCGAGTACGATCCACGCCGCAACGGTCCGATCACGCGTCAGATGTCAAAGCCGGCAAAAATGGCGATCGAGCTGCCGTACGGCCGCTGGACCTGCCGAGATGGTCGTGAGGTGCTGTTCAATCGTTACTACGTTCCAACCTGGCAGCGTCGACCAGGCGAGGCACCGACACCAGCCGACCCCGATGAGCGAGTGCTGTTCGAGGAGCAGGACTGGTTCTGGACCGGTGGTGACAACGCACCATGGCGCCGCGCGAGAACGCTTGCCCGGTGTGAGGCTGCCTTGTCTGCCTGGGGGCTACCCACGGACATGTTCGAACTGAGCCGCCAGCGGTTTGCCGCGGCTTACGTCGCCGCCCACGTCGTACCAACCCTCAGGTTCAAGTATGGGTTTTAGTGGGTACTTTTTCAGGCGATCGCCCAGAGGTCATAGTGGCTAACGATCTCGATCCACTTGCCGGCATCGAGGACGAGGAGTTCCTCGCCATCGAGGCCAGCGGCCTGAGTGCGCGGCACAAGGAGTTCGTCGTGCACTTCATGCGGGAGCGGAACGCTACGAAAGCCGCGCGCTTGTGTGGCTATGCGGCTCCCCATCATCATTCTGCCGGCGCGGTCATGGAACGATCCGCGGTACGCGAGCTGATCAACAGCTTGGTTTCTGCCCGACTACGCCGGCTTCAGGTCACACCGCAGCGGATCGAGCAGGAGCTTGCCAAGGTCGCCTTCGCTTCGATCGGCGACATCATCACGGTGCAAGCGGACGGCACGGCGTACCTGGATTTCAGCCGCGCTGGTCGGGAGACCCTGGCTGCCATGAAGGCATTCAGCTGCGATGTCGTGCATGAGTTCGGCACCGACGGCAACGACCCGCGTCAGATCCTGAAGATGCGAGTTACGATGGCAGACAAGCTCAACGCGCTCGGCAAGCTCGCGCAGATCCATAGGATGACTCAGGACGCCTCGAACGGGGGCGTGAACGTGGACATCGCGCAGGCGATCAAGAACGCGCGAGCGCGAGCGGGACTTGGCACTCTGACGCTCACAGAGAGCGGATGAAGGAGAGCTAGTTTTTTATTCGGCGCCGTCGCTCGCGCTCAATCGTTCAGTTTAGCCCGTGCATAAAATCTGGAATGTGCACGCTACAATGCGGCTTATTCGCATAGCCCTTCGTCGGGAAAACGGTCGTTTTATAGACTGTAATTGCCAATCCACGTGGCAATGTCGGCCGCCTTGGCCCGCGGCTGCACCATCGCGTAGGCGTGGGCGGCGTGGAGGGGAGGGTATCGCAATGAGTTGGCTCATGAAGCCAAGGCCTGGCAAATCCACGTCCACAAGTCGCGGCCCAAGGCCTCAAGCTGCCCTTCCGGGTTGTCGTTCCAAGGGTTGGGAATGGTCCATCGCTCGTCCCATCCCATACGCCATATATCGGGAAATTGGCCCCGATTATCGCCGTCTCCCCAGGTGAACAAGATCGCGGCGCAGATCACGTCGAACCCGGCCGAATGAGCGGCGTCGATCATCTGCTCGATGTCGTCGTGGTCTCCCGCTGCAACGTGGCTCGGCATGATGACAAGCTCACGCTTTCGCCAGTCTGAGTCATTCCCGTCGAGCGCGCCTTCGACGGACCCGTATGCCCCTTTCTCAACTTCCTGGTAGGAGCGGCCGAACACGTAGGCATCGATTGGCCGGCCCCACGGACTGACAAGAGTCCGGACGCCTTTCCTCTGGAGTTGCACGGCTCGCCCCAAACCTTGGGATACGAGCGCTCGGATCATCGTCGATTTGCCGTGGTCGTTATCCGCCAGCGGCACGACGAACAGCCTTCTCGCAAGACGCATCTTCTCCTCCTTCACGTCTCGCTCATACGAGCGGCTCTACCGGCAGCATGCCCGCTGGCAGGGGACCGAACAGCGCCTCCAAGACCTGATCGAAGTCGTCTAGCCGCTGGAAATTCCGGCCGGGGATCAGGCGGTGGTTCTTGCGGACGGGCCGCTCGCCAGCCTTATTGTGCGTGGCGCGCCGGGGACTGTCATAGGCATCAAGGACAGGCAGCGGCTCGCCGGGCATGCCTCCGAACCAGAAGAATGGCCCCATGTCGAGTTGGGGCGTTGATCGGCCCCCACGAGGTGGTCCAAGGATAAAGTTAGTGCACGGTGGGCCGCTCCGCCACGGGTAGCTTGGCCGGCGGAGCTGGTCTGGCAAGCGCAGCCGGCCAAGCGGAGAAGGCTGGCATGAACACCTCCGGGGCCGGCGGTCGGTATCCCAGAGAGGCATGCGGGCGCACGCCGTTGTAGTGACGTCGCCAGCTTTCGATCACGACCTGCGCTT
>NZ_VRUX01000194.1:0-7128 GCF_008039885.1 Methylobacterium sp. WL103 | reverse complement strand
GCGCGCGCGAGGCCCGCGTCGGGTAGGCGAAGCCGGCCTCGGCCGGCGCCAGGATCTGAGCGCGCAGGTCCGCATCCGCCGCCTGGGGCAGCGGGATCAGGGTCGGCGAGGCCGCCCGCGACGAGGTGGTCACCGGTCCGATCCGAAGCGCGAGCGGCCGGCGGCTGAGGGCAGGCCCGAGCGCCACGAACTCGCCCCGCGCCAGGTCGCGGAAGCGCTCGGCGCCGCGCCGGTCGAGGCCGAGGAGGTCGGCGGCGCGCGCCATGTCGATGTCGAGGAAGGTGCGGCCCATCAGGAAGTTGGTGGCCTCGGCCGCGACGTTCTTGGCGAGCTTGGCCAGGCGCTGCGTCGCGATGATGCCGGCCAAGCCCCGCTTGCGCCCGCGGCACATCAGGTTGGTCATCGCGCCGAGCGCGATCTTGCGCGCCTCGTCGGAGACGTCGCCGGCGGCCGCCGGCGCGAAGATCTGCGCCTCGTCGACGACGACGAGGCAGGGGTACCAATGCGCCCGCTCGGCCTCGAACAGCCCGCCGAGGAAGGCGGCGGCCGCGCGCATCTGCGCCTCCATGTCGAGGCTCTCGAGGTCGAGCACCACCGACACGCGGTGGGCGCGCACGCGGGCTGCGATCGCCTGCAAGTCGCCTTCGCCGTGGCTTCCGTCGACGACGAGGTGGCCGTGCGCCTCGGCGAGGGTGACGAAGTCGCCCTCGGGGTCGATCACCACCTGCTGCACATGGCCGGCGCTCTGCTCCAGCAGGCGGCGCAGCAGGTGCGACTTGCCCGAGCCGGAATTACCCTGGACCAGCAGGCGGGTGGCGAGGAGTTCCTCCAGGTCGAGGCGGGCCGGCTGGCCGATGCCCTGCCCGTCGAGCCCGAGCCCCATCTCGATGCCGAACGCCATCGCCGCTCCGGTTGCTCGCCACGGGAAATTCCGAAGGCCCCCACTAACACGCGAGCGCATCCCTGGATGCGGCGGAGACGCCGCGCATCCACAGGCGTGGGGTCGCGGCCACAGGGTCAGAGCGGCTTGCGGTAGACCAAGAAGCCCGACCGGTCGCCGACCTGATCGTAGAGCCGCATCGCCGTCGCGTTGGTCTCGTGGGTCTGCCAGTAGACCCGCGGCGAGCCGGCGCGGCGGGCGTCCGCGTAGACGGCCTCGATCAACGCACGTCCGACCCCGCTTCCGCGCGCCTCCTCCGTCGTGAACAGGTCCTGCAGGTAGCAGAACGGCGCGATGGCCGTGGTGGTGCGGTGATAGAGGTAGTGCGTCAGGCCGATCAGCCGTCCGGCGCGCTCGGCGACCAGGGCGTGCATCGGCTCGTCGGCGTCGAAGAATCTGTCCCAGTTGGCCTGCGTCACCGCGGGCGGGATCGCCGCCGGGCCGACGCGCTCGTAGAACAGGTTGTAGCCTTCCCAGAGCGGCAGCCACTGCGCGTGGTCGGCGCGGGCGACGGGGCGGATGACGAAATCCTGCGGCATGAGGCCGATCCTGCACCCGCCCGCCTCCCCGCTCAAGCCGTGCGGCGCCGCCGCGTTCGTGGCATGCTCAGGCCCATGCGCAACGCCATCACCGACATCGCCGGCATCCGGGTCGGGCACGCCGCGGACGCACGGATCGCCAGCGGCGTCACCGCGCTGATGTTCGACCGGCCGTTCACGGCGTCCGTGGACGTCCGGTCACCACGTCGAGGGCGTTCTCCCGACAGCACAACGGCGTCGACGCCCTCCACGGTGCGCTCGGGATCGAGAAGGTCGGTCTCGCGGGTGCCGATCGTGCCGGGCGCGATCCTGTTCGACCTCCTCAACGGCGGCGACAAGGCGTGGGGGCGCTATCCGCCCTATCGCGAACTCGGCTACCTGGCGGCGCAAGCGGCCTCCGAGGACGTCGCGCTCGGCTCGGTCGGGGCCGGCACCGGCGCCCGCACGGCCAACCTGAAGGGCGGCCTCGGCTCGGCCTCGGCCGACATCCCCGGCACGGGCTTCCGGGTCGGCGCGCTGGCTGCGGTGAACGCCTTCGGCCGGGTGACGGTGGGTGACGGCCCGCATTTCTGGGCGGCGCCGTTCGAGCGGGGGGCCGAGTTCGGCGGCCTCGGCTGGCCCGCCGCGATGCCGGAGGGCGCCCTCGATTTCCCCGTCCGCACCCTTCCCGGCGCCGCGACGACGCTGGCGGTGGTCGCCACAAATGCGGCGCTGACCAAGGCGCAGTGCAAACGCCTCGCGGTGGCGGCGCAGGTCGGCCTCGCACGGGCGATCCACCCGGTGCACACGCCGCTCGATGGCGATGTCGTCTTTGCGGTCGCGACGGGGGCGGTGCCGCTCGCGGACCCGATCGGCGACCTCGCGCGGCTCGGCGACATGGCGGCACAGGTGCTGGCCCGCGCGATCGCGATCGGCGTGTTCTCAGCCGCCGGCCTCGACGGGATCGGGACGCCCGGCCTCCCTCCGGCTTGGCGGGACCGGTTCGGCGCGGGCGGAACCCGAGGCTAGACGCCGGACAGGGCGAGCGCGAGCCTCAAACTTCGTCGCGCGCGTCCTGCAGCAGCTGGGCGAGTCCGGCATCGACCTCGGAGCCGAGCATGGCGCGCTCGGAGTCGGTGAGGTCGCGCGCCCATTTCGGGCCGGCGAACCCGGCGGCGCATTTTTCGCGCTCGCCCGCGATGTAGGCCTCGACCTCGTCGGGCCGGATCCGCATCGCGTGGACCATCCCGAACCACGCCGCACGCTCGACCACCGCGAGGCGGGCGCGCAGCCGGATCATCACGGCCCGTTCGGGATCGACGGCGTCGCTCATCTGCGTCCGACTCCTAGCGCCGCGGCTCGCACCGCGTCTTCACATAGCTGTCCTTGGCGTTGCCGAGGCCGGCGTTGGCAGCCAGCACAGGGCCCTGGATCAGGCATTCCTGCAGGGTGTGGGCCGGGCCGGTCACCACGTCGAGGGCGTTCTCCCGACTGCAATCCTGGACCTGGACCGACGAGGCGCAGATCAGGGCGACGACGACGATGGCGTTCATGGCGCGCTCCTCGGCCACGCCTTCCGGAGCGCGTGCCGGGAATGCAAGGGGCGGGACCGGAGGAAGGTTCCCGCCGGGCTACCTGCGCCGATGGTCGCGCGCCCTTTACCCTTCCCGCGCGGCGAGCGCGTCGAGCAGCCCCTGCATGCCCTGCGGCACCGGCGCCGAGGCCTCGCGGGCGTAGAGCACGCGCAGCTGGCGCCCGATCTCGGCGAGGCTCAAGGAGCCCTTCTCGATCACCCGGTCGGCCTGGGCCTGGAGGCTCTGGCGTTCGGCGTCGGTGATCTCCTTGGCGGTGAGCACCACCACCGGCACGTCGCCGTCCGGCCGCGCCCGCAGCGCCCGGAGGAACCCGAACCCGTCCATCTCCGGCATCATCAGGTCGAGGAGGATCAGGTTCGGGCGCTGCGCCTCGAAATGCTCCAACGCCACCCGGCCGTTCTCGGCCTCGTCGACGCCCCAGCCGTCGCGGACCAGGGTCCGGCGCAGGCGCTCGCGGGCGTCGGCGTCGTCGTCGACGACGAGGACCCGTGCCTCGACGCCCTCCGGCCGGTAGCGGTCCATCAGGCCCTTCAGCCGATCCCAGTCGATCGGCTTGACGAAGTAGTCGGTGGCGCCGAGCGCCTGGCCGAGGCCCTGCTCGGCCACCACCGAGGTCATGATCACGGGGATGCCGGCGAGCTCGGGATCGTTGCGGACGGCGTGAAGCACCGCCCAGCCGTCCATGCGCGGCATCTCGACGTCGAGCAGGATCGCCCGCGGCTTCAGGGCCCGCGCCAGGGTCAGCCCGGCGCGCCCGTCGCTGGCGGTACGCACGCGAAAGCCCTCGCGTTCGAGGAAGCGCTGCAGCAGCTCGCGGGCCGCCGGGTCGTCGTCCACGAGCAGCACCGCGTCGTGCTCCTCGTGCGTGGACACCGGGGTGGGGATCGCGAGCTCGGCGGCGACCTGCGCCTCGTCCTCCACCGCGAGCGTCGCCGGCAGCCGCAGCGAGAAGGTCGAGCCCTCCCCCGGCACGCTGGTCACGCCGATGTCGCCGCCCATGGTGCGGCAGAAGGCGCGTGTGATGGCCAGCCCGAGGCCGGTGCCGCCGAACTGGCGCGTGGTCGACTCGTCGGCCTGGGCGAAGCGCTCGAACAGGCGCCCGATCTGCTCCTCGGTGAGCCCGATCCCGGTGTCGGTCACCGAGAATCCGAACCAGTCGGCTCCGGCCTCGCGATGGCGTGCGACCGTGAGGGTGATCGTGCCGCCCTCGGTGAACTTCGCCGCGTTGCCGATCAGGTTGAGCAGGCACTGGCGGATCTTGGTCTGGTCCTGGTGCATCGTGCCGAGGTCGTCGGCGAGATCGAGGACGAAGCGGTTGCCCTTCTTCTCGACGAGCGAGCCGGTGGCGTCGGAGACGTCCGAGATCAGGTCGGCGACCGCGAAGGTTTCGCCCGAGGCGGTCATGCGCCCGGCCTCGATCTTCGAGATGTCGAGCACGTCGTTGATGAGCGAGAGCAGGTGGCGGGCCGCCGCCTCGATCTTGCGCAGGTCGGGCAGGAGGGCGGCCTGGCCGATATCCTCGAGCTCTTCGCCGAGCATCTCCGAGTAGCCGATCACCGCCGAGAGCGGGGTGCGCAGCTCGTGGCTCATGTTGGCGATGAACTGGCTCTTGGCGAGGTTGGCGGCCTCCGCCGCCTGGCGCGCCCGCTCGACCTCGGCCTCCGCTTCCTTCCGCTCGGTGACGTCGGCGTTGGAGCCGACCCATTCGCGCAACGCGCCGTCGGCGGCCAGCACCGGCACGCCGCGCACCTCCATGTCGCGCCACTGCCCGTCGTGCCGGCGCAGACGATACTCGACGGCGTAGGGCGTGCGCGCCTCGATGCAGCCCGCCCAGACCTCGGCGGCATGCGCCCGGTCGTCGGGGTGGACCGCGTCGATCCAGCCCCAGCCCTGGAACGCCTCTTCGGACTGGCCGGTATAGGCGCTCCAGCGCGGCTGCGGCGGTAGCAGGGCGCCGGCGGCGTCGGTGTTCCAGATGACGGCGGTGGAGGCGTCGACCAGCGCCCGGAACCGCTCCTCGGATTGCAGCAGCCGGTCCTCGGCCTCCTGCTTGTGGGTGATGTCTGTGTTGGTGCCGTACCAGCGCAGGATGCGGCCGTCCGCGTCCCGGTGCGGCATCGCCTGCGACAGGAACCAGCGGAAGCTCCCGTCCCGGCCGCGCAGGGGGAAGGTGTCCTCCCATGCCGCGCCCGCGGTGATCGCGGTGCGGAAGCGTTCGGTCACCGCCTCGACGTGGTCGGGATGGTGGACCGCACGCCAGCCCCAGCCGCGCATCGTCTCGAGGGTCGTGCCGGTGTAGTCGTACCAGCGCCGGTTATACCAGACGATGTCGCCCGTGGCGGTGGCGATCCAGGCGAGCTGCGGCAGCGCCTCGGCGAGGTTCTCGTAGTCGGCCTGGGTGACCGTGGCGGGCTCGGCGGGATCACGCATCGCAACACTCGGACTGGCTTCCCGTGGCAAAGGCCGGGCGCGGCCGCGTTATACACGCATCGCGCGCGGGGTCGGCGCGGCGGTTTCGCCGGGTGCGCGCTCCCGGGCCGCCCGCCCGGCGCGGAGCAGGTCGAAGGCGTAGAGCGCCAGCGCCAGCCAGATCAGCCCGAACATCGGGATCGCGTGCGGTGCCACGTGCTCGCCGTAGGCGAGGACGCTCAAGGCCAGCAGGCAGGTCGGCGCGATGTACTGCATCAGGCCGAGGGTCGCGAGGCGCAGGCGCTCGGCGGCGGCCGCGAACCAGATCAGCGGCAGCGCCGTCGTCACCCCGGTCAGCGCCAGCAGCGCGAAGTCCCGCGGGTCGGACGGCAGCACGGGCTCGGGCGAGGACAGCGCCCAGGCGAGCGCCGCCGGCGTCAGGATCAGGGTCTCGGCCAGGAACCCCACCGCCGGGTCGACGCCCACCACCTTCCGCACCAGCCCGTAGAGGGCGAAGCTGATCGCGAGTTCGAGCGCCACCAGGGGCAGCGTGCCGGCGAGCACCACGGCGATGCCGACTCCGGCCGCGGCGACGCCCACGGCGACCAGTTGCAGCGGGCGCAGCCGCTCGCGCAGGACGAGCGCGCCGAGCGCCACGCTGACCAGCGGGTTGATGTAGTAGCCGAGGCTTGCATCGAGCAGGTGGCCGCTGTTCACCGCTTGCAGGTAGAGGAGCCAGTTCACGCCGATCAGCCCGGCCGAGGCGAAGAGCAGCGCGTGCCGCGGCCGCAGCGGGAAGGGCGTGCGTACCCGGTTGCGCCACAGCAGCACCAGCAGGATCGCGAACAGGCACGACCACAGGATGCGAACCGACAGGATGTGGCTCGGAGAGAAGCCCGAGAGCAGACGGAAATGGACCGGGACGACGAGGCCCCAGCTCAGATAGGCGCCGAGCGCGTAGACGAGGCCCACGGTGTCCGTCCCGATCGCGTCCGCCGGCATCCGCTGCGGACCTGCCCCGGAGCCTTACCCTGTGCCGGCGGCGGGCGTCACGTCCGGCGGCGCAGGCCAGCCATCCGCGCCGTCAGCGCTTCGAGGGCAGGATCGGGTCGCCGCGCATCAGGGCGTTCAGGCGCTCGGTGTCGAACCCGTTCGGGATCTTCGCCGGCGCGGGCTTCACGGCCGCGACGGGTTTGGGCTGCACCGGGATCGATCCGGTCGCCGAGGGTTCGGGCAGGACGATGCGGGCGACCGGGCTCGGCGCCGTGTGGGCCAGCCGGTCGGCGCAGACGAACCCGATCACGAGGATCGAGGCGCCGGCCGAGACGCCGGCGGCGAGGAGACGCAGGATACGCAAGCGACGGGTTCCGACAACGCGAACGACGACGGAGCCGAGGATGGCCCAAGGCCGTTAACGAAGGGACACTCGACAGGAGATCGCATGAAACCCGAAGCGAACGCCCAGGCCACCGCCAGCGACAGCCCGTTCATCCAGGGCCGCAACGCCCGCCTCTACGGCAAGCCGATCGACGACTGCCCCTACGCCGAGGGCTCGGAGGAACGCACCGCCTGGCTGCAGGCCTACGAGGAAGCCACCGTCACGGACGCCGGTTGACCAAGAGGCTTGCGAAGGGGCTTGCCGGGGGGGCTTACGAAGGGGCTTGCC
>NZ_VRUX01000193.1:0-7141 GCF_008039885.1 Methylobacterium sp. WL103 | reverse complement strand
GGCGAGCGCGGCGGCGCGGCCGATGCCGCTGGCGGCGCCGGTGACGAAGGCGACCTTTCCGGTGAAACGCTGTGGGCTCGGCATGGCGACGGCTTTCGGCTGAGGGGGGCGAGCGGGTGGGCTTGCCGGTCGGCCGAAGCTAGGCGTCCCGCGCTGCCGCGATCACCCGTCCGCGCCTCAACGGAGCGATGAGCGGAACTCAACGCCAAGGCGACAACGCGCCGGACGGGCGGACGCCTACAGGCCGAGGGGCCTCAGCGTGCGGATCAGGTCGATCAGCAGCCGCAGGCCGGCCGGCACCTGGCGGGGGCCGGGATAGTAGACGTGGAAGCCCGGTCCCATCGGAGCCCACTCCGCCAGCACGATGCGCAGCGTTCCGGCGGTGACGAACGGCGCGGCGCAGGCCTCGGGGAGGTAGGCGAGCCCGCCGCCGCCCGCCGCGAGGGCCAGCGCCAGCTGCGTGTTGTCGAGGGTCACCGCGCCGGGCACGTCGAGGGCGAGCGTCTCACTCGCCCGCTCGAACTCCCATCGGTAGAGGCTGTCGTCGCCCAGCCGGATGCGCAGGCAGCGATGCTCGCCGAGGTCGCGCGGGTGATCGGGCGTCCCGCGCCGGTCCAGGTAGGCGGGCGCGCCGACGACCACCCAGCGCAGGTCGGCCGACAGGCGTTGCGCGATCATGTCCTGGGGCACGGTGCCGCCGTAGCGGATGCCGGCGTCGGCGCCGGCTTCCACCACGTCGACCAGGTCGTTGGACACCCGGACCTCGACCTCGACCTGGGGATGGCGCGCGCCGAACTCGGGCAGCACGGGGGCGAGCAGCAAGGTGCTCGCATGCTCGAGCACGTTGAGGCGAATCCGTCCGACGGCGTCGCCCGGCGCCCGGTGGCGATCGAGCCCGTCGAGGGCCGACCCGAGCGCCGCGAAGGGCTGGTCCAGGGATGCGAGGAGGTCTGCGCCGGCCGCGGTCAGGGTGACGCTCCGGCTCGTGCGGTTGACCAGCCGCACGCCGAGGCGCGCCTCCATCTGCTTGAGCGCGTGGCTCAGCGCCGAGGCGCTGACGCCGAGCTCCAGCCCGGCCCGCCGAAAGCTGAGATGGCGTGCGATGGCGAGGAACGTGCCGAGGTCGGCGAGGTCGGTCCGGCTGATCCGCATGGGGGCGAGCAGGCTCACATCGCGCGGCCGCACGCGACTCCTTTCGATGCGGGCGGCCTCACCCTTGCAACGCGAGCCGCACCTTCACCACCCCCATGTCCTCCGGGTCGCGGCTTTGCGAAAACCCCAGGCGGCGGCAGACGGCGAGCATCGCGCGGTTCTCGGCCAGCACCGTGCCCTCGACGGTGCCGATGCCCTCGGAGGCCGCCCAGTCGAGCATCAGCCGCATCAGGGCGAGGGCCAGGCCGGTGCCGCGGGCCTCGGAACGGACGAGGATCGCGTACTCGCCGCTGGTGCCGTCGGCGTTGGCGTGCAGGCGCACCGCGCCGAGCATGCGCTTGGCGCCCTCCTCGCCCGCGTCCAGGGCCACGAAGGCGATGGCGCGGGCGTAGTCGAGCTGGGTCAGGCGGGCGAGGAAGGCGTGGCTGAAGTCGCGCACGGGGGCGAAGAAGCGCAGGCGCACGTCCTCCGGGTCGATGGTGGCGAAGAACGCCTGGAACAGCGGCTCGTCCTCGGGCCGCACCGGGCGCACGTCGACCGTCCGGCCCTTCAGCGTCAGCGTCCGCATCCATTCGGCCGGGTAGGGGCGGATCGCGAAGCGTGGATGGCCGCCGGCCCGGCGGGGAGGGTCAGGGCGACCTCGCGCTCGGGGACGCCTTGGCGAAGCTCGGCCAGCATGTCGGCGAGCGTGCCTTCGCGAACGATGCGGCCGGCGGCCATGAAGGCGGCGCGGTCGGCCAGGCGCTCGGCCTCGGCGAAGTCGTGGGTGGCGATCAGGATCGCGGTGCCCTCCTGGCGCAGGCGGCCGAGCACGGCGTGGATCGCGGCCCGCGCCGTCAGGTCCACCCCTTGCGTCGGCTCGTCGAGGAGCACCAGGCCCGGCTTGCACATCAGGCTCGCGGCGATGTTCACCCGGCGCTGGTAGCCGCCGGACAGCAGCCCGACCGGGCGTCCCGCCGCCTCGGCGACGTCGGTGAGCGCCATGGCCTCGGCCACGGCCCCCGTCCGCTCGCGCCGGCCGAGGCCGGCGAGCTGGGCGAACACGCCGAGGTTCTCGGCGACGGTGAGGCGGGGATAGAGCGCGATCTCCTGCGGCACCCAGCCGATTCCGCGCCGCGCGGAGCGGACCCGGAACGGATCGTGCCCGCCGACCCGGACCGTCCCGGCCTGCGGCGCGAGGCGCCCGGCGATCAGGCGCATCAGCGAGGTCTTGCCGGCGCCGTTCGGCCCGAGCAGCGCCAGGATCTCGCCCGCGTCGAGGACGAGATCGACGGCGTCGAGCACGCGGCGGTCGCGATAGGCGAGGGCGGCGCCCGCGACGCGGACGAGAGGCTCCGTCACGGCGCGCCTCAGCGTCGGGGCAGGGCGCGGGCGAGGCGGACCCGCAGGGCGGACCCGGGCTCGCGCAGGTCGAAGGCGGCCTCGGCGAAGGTCGGGCGGGCCTTGAGCCCGGCGCCGCCGGAGAAGCCGTAGGGTTCCATGGGCAGGCCGAGGCCGGTCCGGTCGAGCCGGCGGTTGCCGTTCACGTCCTCGAACGCGGCGACCGCGTAGCGGCCGGCCGTCACGTCGCGGAACACCACGGTGACCGCGCCGCCGCGCGCGGTCGTCTCCTGCCCGGCGCTGCACGCCTCCTCCGACAGCCCGCCCTGGCACAGGGCGACGGAGACCGAGGCGCCCGGGTCGGCCCCCTCCACCAAGACCTCCACGGTGGCCGCGGTCGCCGGCAAGGCGGCGAGGGCCGCGACGAGGACCGTTGCCATCCGGGCGAGCACCCAGGCGGATGGGGGAATCGAGAGCGACGTGCGGAGGGTGCGGCGCCCGCTCAACCTCACGAGGTCTCGCCGCCGGTGGCCAGCGCGGCGGTCTCGGGCACGCCGGAGGTCTCGGCGACGCGGGCGCCGGCCAACTCCTCGATCAGCAGGCGCGCGGAGATGCGCGCGCCCTCGTAGATCACCGGCAGGCCCGAGCCCGGATGCGTGCCGCCGCCGACGAGGTACAAGCCCGGCCCGAAGCGGTTGTGCGGGCGGAAGTACAACATCTGCATCAAATCGTGCGCAAGGTTGAACGTCGCCCCCTCGTACACCGAGAAGTTGTCTTGCCATTCGACCGGGTCGACGATGCGCTCGAAGCGAATGCGGCTCTCGACGTCGTCGAGGCCGAGGAGCTTCAGGCGCTCCAGCACCAGGGCGCGGTAGGTCGCGCGGGTGGCGGGCCAGTCGATCCCGGCCTTCAGGTTCGGCACCGGCACGAGGACGTAGAGGGCGGTGTGGCCGGGGGGCGCCATGCCGCCGTCGGTGTAGCCGGCATGCTGCACGTAGACCGAGGGCTGCATCGGCAGGATGCCGTCGGTGATCTCGCGGATGTTGCGCGCGTAATCCTCCGCCAGGAGGATGGTGTGGTGCCCGAGGCTGTCGGGCACTTTCCCCTCGATACCGAGGTACATCATGAAGGTCGAGCACGACAGGCGCGCCTTCTCGATCTTCCGGTCGCGCCAGCGCGGGCGGTGCTCCTCCGGGACGAGGTCCTGGATCACCCGTGCGAAGTCGCCGTTGATCACCACGGCGTCCGCCGCGATCCGCTCGCCGTCCACGATCACGCCGTCGGCGCGCTTGCCGTCGAAGGTGACGCGCTCAACCGAGGTGCCGAGGCGGATGTCGACGCCCATGCGGCGGCACAGGCCCGCCATCGCCTCCGAGATCGCACCGCACCCGCCGACCGGGTGGTAGACGCCGTGCTCGTATTCGAGGAACGAGAGGATCGTGAACAGGCTCGGACACCTAAACGGCGACATGCCGAGGTATTTGGTCTGGAACGCGAAGGCGAGGCGGACCCGCGGGTCCTTGAAGTAGCGCTGCAGGTCGCGGTCGACGCTGCGGCCGGGATGCAGGTGGGGCAGCGCCCGCAGCATCCCGGGGCTCGCCATGCTGCGCAGGGTGTGGAACGCCTGCTCCAGCACCGGCTTGAAGAACTTCAGCTTGACGCGGTTGTCGGCGAAGAACTGCTTGACGTTCTTGGCGTCTTCCGGGGCGATGCGCGCGACCTCGGCCTCCAGCCGGTCCATGTCGCCGGTGGCGCGGATCTCGCCGCCCGCCTCGAAGACGAGATGGTACTGAGGATCGAGCCGCTCGAGCTTGACGTGATCCTCAAGCCGCTCCCCGCAACTATCGAAGATGTCGGCGAGAATCTGGGGATAGAGGAAGAAGGTCGGGCCGATGTCGAACTTGTAGCCACCGGGCGCCGACACCGTCTTGGTCCGGCCTCCGACCTGCCCGTCCTTCTCGATCAGCGTGACCTGAAGGCCGGCGCGCGCCAGCAACAGGGCCGTGGCGAGACCGCCGGGCCCCGCACCGACGACGACGACCCGGCGCCCGGACAACGTCCGCAGGCCCTCACGTGATTGAAGCAACGCGCCCGACTCCCCGATCCGAACTTCCCGGCGGACGACGGGCTGCCGCCCGCTCCACCGTGCGGTCAAGCTAGCTCGCTGCGGGGTCAAGGCAATGGGTGCTCATTGTCGCGCGCAGTGCGGAGCCCGCACGCGAGGCGATGCAGCGCGATCGCGCCTGCGGTGGCGACGTTGAGCGAATCGAAGCCGGGGGCCATGGCGATGCGCAGCCCGCGCATCCGCGCCAGCACCGAGGCCGGCAGTCCGGGGCCTTCGGTTCCGAGGATGAGCAGCGCGCGCGACGGCGGCGCGAGGTCGGCGACATCCTCGGCGCCGGACGGGCTCAACGCGAGCGGTTCCAGGCCGAGGGCGGCGGCCGTCGCGAACCAGTCGACGCCGGGATCGAGGCGGGCGAAGGGGACGGTGAGGGCGGCGCCGGCCGAGACGCGGATCGCCTTGCGGTAGAGCGGATCGCAGGTGCCGGCGTCGAGCAGCACCGCGTCGGCGCCGAAGGCGGCGGCGTTGCGGAACAGGCCTCCGACGTTGTCGTGGTTGGTCAAGCCGGCCAGGCCTACGACCAAAGCCGGGGCGGGCGCCTGCGGAACGAGCACCTCGGCGCCCGCGTCGTCGCCGCGGATTCCGACGGCCAGCACGCCGCGATGGATCGGGAACCCCGCCACCGCGCTCATCACGGCGCGGTCGGCGACGTAGACCGGCGGCCGATCGGGACAAGCCTCGATCACGGCCGCGAGCCCGGCGACGCGCTCGGGCAGCAGCAGGATCGATTCGGTGCGGAAGCGGGCGCGGGGCGACAGCATCAGCCGCAGCGTCACCTCGCCCTCGACGATGAAGCGCCCGGCGCGCCCGACGAGGTCGCGCTCGCGCATCGCCGCGTAGGGGTCGATGCGCGGATCGGCCGGGTCGGAGATCTGGATCATGCCGGAAGGTCACGATCGCAAGGAGACATCATGCCCCCGGGCACCGGGAACCGCTCACGCCGGCGGGCGGCCGCCCATACGGACCGCCAGCGGGTCGGCCTCGGCCTTGGTCGGCACCTTCACCAGGGCCTCGCCGTCGAGCACGACCTCGCCGGCCACCGCGCAGGTGCACTTGAGGCGGGCGCGGCGCCGCTCGGGCACCAGCTCGGCCACCTCGACGGTGACGTCGACGGTGTCGCCGATGCGCACGGGCGCGCGGAAGTTCAAGGTCTGGCTGATGTAGACCGCGCCGGGGCCGGGGAGGCGGGTGCCGAGCACCGCCGAGATCAGCCCGGCGGTGTAGAGGCCGTGGGCGATGCGGGTGCCGAACGGAGTGCGCGCCGCGAAGTGCTCGGACAGGTGGATCGGGTTGCGGTCGCCGGTGATCTCGGCGAACCCGACCACGTCGGAGGAGGCGATCGTCTTCGAGAGGGTCTCCGAGAGCCCGACTTCGAGGTCCTCGAAGTAGAGAACGCGCAATTCGGGCAACATCTGAGACTCCTCGTTCCGGCCGAACGGATTCGGTCCGATGGCCGACCCGCCTCGCACAGGACGGCCTCCGAATCCAGCCGGACGAAACGCGTAAGCGCGGCTCGACAGCAAGCACCGGGTAGGCGAAGAGGCGGCCCGCCCCGTAACGGACACCGTCGCCCGCGTGGAATCCGCCCCCTCTCCCCCGCTCCGCACCGTCGTCCTGCGCGTTGCGGGCTTGAACCTCGGCTATTTCGGCATCGAGATCGCGGTGGCGCTGGCGATCGGCTCGGTGGCGCTGATCGCCGACAGCCTCGACTTCCTGGAGGATGCGGCGATCAACCTGCTGATCTTCGCAGGCCTCGGCTGGAGCGCGGCCAACCGCGCGCGCCTCGGCACGGCGATGGCCGGCATCCTGATGGTTCCGGCGCTGGCCACCGCCTACGCGGCCTACGAGAAGGTTTCGGACATGAGCGCGCCGGCGCCGCTTCCGCTGACGCTGACCGGGCTCGGGGCGCTCGCGGTGAACCTCACCTGCGCCCTGATGCTGTCGCGCCACCGCGACGGCGCAGGCAGCCTGACGCGTGCCGCCTGGCTGTCCGCCCGGAACGACGCATACGCCAACCTCGCGATCATCGCCGCCGGCCTCGTCACCGCGTTCCAGCCCTCGCCCTGGCCCGACCTGATCGCGGCGGCCGGCATCGCCATCCTCAACGCGGATTCGGCCGGCGACATCCTTCGCGCAGCCGCCGCCGAGCGCCGCGCCGCGCACGACGCAGGACGGACCCCGTGAGAATCTTCCCGATCTCCGACCTCCACCTCGAGCGCCGCCGCCTCGACCTGATCGCCCCGCCGAGCGGGCCGTTCGACGTCATGGTCTGCGCCGGCGACCTTTACGAAGGACACCCAGAGCGCGGGCTCGCCGCCGTGCTGGCGCTGGCCGGAGGCAGGCCGGTCGTCCTCGTGCCGGGCAACCACGAGCATTATGCGCCGACCGGCGACGGGCGCACTGCGCCCGAGCTCCTCGCCGCGCTCGCGGCCGAGGTTGGCCCTGTCTCTAATACACAACTCACGCTTCCGACCACTCCAAACATCAAGATCACGGATCTCTCCCTATCATTAAAAAAAAAAGTTCGCAGGTGTTGGCGGGGGGGGG
>NZ_VRUX01000192.1:0-7154 GCF_008039885.1 Methylobacterium sp. WL103 | reverse complement strand
GCCTGTAGCTGCTTGTCGAGGTCGCCTGCCTGGCCGCGCATCGCGGCCAGGCAGGCGACCTCGACAAGCAGCTACAGGCCGAGCGGAGCGCCGCCGGCCGGGCGCAGTCGCAGATCGACATGCTCAACGACCAGATCGGCGCGATGCGGCGCCAGCTCGCAGCCCTGGAGGATGCGCTGGCAGCCTCGGAAAGCCGGGACCGCGAGAGCCAGGCCCGGATCGCCGACCTCGGCAGCCGGCTGAACGTCGCGCTCGCGCAGAAGGTGCAAGAGCTCGCGCGCTACCGCTCCGACTTCTTCGGGCGCCTGCGCCAGATCCTCGGCAACCGCACCGACATCCGCGTCGTCGGCGACCGCTTCGTGCTGCAATCCGAGGTGCTGTTCCCGGCGGGCTCCGCCTCGCTCAAGCCGGAGGCCGGCCCAGAGCTCGATCGGATCGCCGGGGCGATCCTCGACCTCGCCAAGCAGATCCCCTCCGACCTGCCCTGGGTCCTGCGCGTCGACGGCCACACCGATGCGCGGCCCATCGCCAGCGCGCAATTCCCCTCGAACTGGTCGCTTTCGGCCGCGCGCGCCATCGCCGTGGTCCAGTACCTCGCCAGCAAGGGGCTGCCGCCGCAGCGGCTGCTCGCCGGCGCCTTCGGCGAGTTCCAGCCGCTCGATGCCGGCACAACCGAGGAAGCTTACGCCAAGAACCGGCGCATCGAGATGAAGCTGACCGAGCGCTGACGGTCGCTCAGCCCTCGGCGAACGCGCTCGGATAGGCGAATAGCCCCGGCACGCCACCGGTCATCAGGAACAGGACCGCATCGCCCGGCCGGTAGTGACCCGCCCGGATGTCGTGCAGCAGCCCGGCGAAGGCCTTGCCGCTGTAGACCGGATCGAGCAGCACGCCTTCGGTGCGTGCGATCAGCCGGACGGCCTCGCGCATCGCGTCGGTCGGGATGCCGTAGCCCGGACCGCGATGGCTGCCATCGACCACGACGTCGGACGGGTCCAGCGTCGCGCCGGGCTTGAGCAGCGCCAGGGTTGCGTTGGCCTTGGCCAGCGTCTCGGCCTCGGCCTGCTCCTGCGTCGCCAGCACAGCGTAGGATTTCGCAAGCTTCGCATCGCGCCCCATCGCGAACAGCCCGGCGGCGAGGCCGGCATGGGTCCCCGCGCTGCCGTTGGCGGTGATGATGTGGGCGAAGGTGACACCCATCGCCTCGGATTGCGCGACGATCTCCTCGGCGCACGCCACGTAGCCAAGGCTGCCGACCGCGCTCGATCCACCCGACGGGAACACCTGGACGCGCCGGCCCTCTGCCCGCAACGCAGCGGCGCGAGCCTCGGCTGCCGCCAGGGAATCGGCGTCGCCGGCCAACTCGTGGACGCTGGCGCCGAACAGGTCGTCGAGGAAGCGGTTGCCGTTGCCGGTGTAGTCCGGGTCGGTCCGCGGGACGGTGCGCGTGAGGAAAAGCTCGCAGGCGAAGTTTTCACGCGCGGCCGCCGCGGCCGTCAGGCGCGCATGGTTGGATTGCAGGGCGCCGACCGTGATGACGGTGTCGGCGCCATCGGAGCGCGCGGCCCCCAGCAGGAACTCGAGCTTCCTGAGTTTGTTGCCGCCCCCGCCGACATACGCGATGTCGTCGCGCTTCATGAAGAGGCGGACGCCGTTCAGCGCCGCGCCGAGGGCCGACGAGAGCCCGTTGAGCGGCTGGATCGGCGTCGGATGCGGGACCAGCGCAAGGCGCGGGAAGCGGTCGAGGTCGAGGCTCATGCCATCGATCTAGCGCATCGCGTCGCCGCGACGAACCGGGAAAGCCCCCGGGGCGAACGCTCGAAGGGCGCCTCGGCGAAGGCGCTACTCGCCGGCTGAGACGCTCACCCCGCGCACCCGCGGCTCCTTGCCCCGCGCAGTCTCGTCGAGCGCGTCGGTGAACTGGAGCGCGGCGAGCTGCGCGTAGAGCGCGCCCTGGGCGAGCAGGCTCTCGTGGGTGCCTTCCTCGACGATGCGGCCCTCGTCGAGGACGAGGATGCGGTCGGCGGCGCGGATGGTGGCGAGGCGGTGGGCGATGACCAGGGTCGTGCGCCCGCGCATCAGCCCGTCCAGCGCCGACTGCACCGCGCGCTCGCTCTCGGCGTCCAGCGCCGAGGTCGCCTCGTCGAGGAGCAGGATCGGCGCATCCTTGAGGATCGCGCGGGCGATGGCGACGCGCTGGCGCTGGCCACCGGACAGCGTCACGCCGCGCTCGCCCACCGGTGTGCCATAGCCCTGGGGCAGGGCGCGGATGAAGCCGTCGGCATGCGCTAGCTCGGCGGCGCGGTGGACCTCTGCGTCGCTCGCATGCGGGCGGCCGTAGCGGATGTTCTCGGCGACCGAGCCCGAGAACACCGTGGGGTCCTGCGGCACCAGCGACATGCGGGCGCGCAGGGCCTCCGGGTCGACGCGGGCGATGTCGACGCCATCCACCAGCACCCGACCGGATTGCGGATCGTAGAAGCGCAACAGCAGCTGCAGCACCGTGCTCTTGCCGGCCCCCGAGGGCCCGACGATGGCGATGCGCTCGCCCGGCGCCGCCGCGAAGGCGAAGCCGTCGAGGGCCGCGGTGGTGTCGCGGGTCGGGTAGGCGAAGCGCACCGCCTCGAAGGTGACGGCGCCGCGGGCCGGCACCGGCATCGGCACCGGGTCGGCCGGCGGCTTGATCGCCGGCACGGCGGCCAGGATCTCGCCGAGGCGTTCGGCAGCACCCGCGGCCTGGGCGAGCTCGCCGTAGACCTCCGAGAGCTGGCCGAGCGCGCTCGCGCCGAACACCGCGTACAGCACGAACTGCGACAGCTGCCCGGCGCTCATGGTGTGGGCGAGCACCCCCTGGGCCCCGTACCACATCACCCCGACGACGGAGGCCGAGATCAGGAAGATCGCCACGCCCGTGAGCAGTGCGCGGGCGCGAATCGATTCGCCAGCCGCCGAGTAGGCGTTCTCGGAGGCCTGAGCGAAGCGGTCGGCGGTGGCCGCGCCCATGCCGAAGGCCTGCATTGTGCGCACCGCGCCGACGGCTTCGGCGGCGTAGGCCGAGGCGTCGGCGAGGCGGTCCTGGGCGGCGCGCGAGCGGCGGCGCACGCCGCGGCCGGAAACGATCAGCGGGAACACGATCAGCGGGATCGCCACCAGCACCAGCACCGACAGGCGCGGGCTGGTGATCACCATCATCGCGACCGCGCCAACGAACAGGAACAGGTTGCGCAGCAGGATCGAGATCGAGACGCCGAACACCGCCTTGACCTGCGTCGCGTCGGCGGTGAGCCGCGAGACGATCTCGCCGGACTGCGTCTTGTCGAAGAACGCCGGGTCCAGCAGCGTCAGCTGCCGGAACACGGCGCTGCGGAGGTTCGCCACCACGCGCTCGCCCAGGGTCACCACGGTGTAGTATCGGGCGGCGCTCGACAGGGCGAGCACCGCGACGACGCCGAGCAGCGCCAGGAAGTAGGCGTTGATCATGCTCTCGCCCTCGGGCGAGAAACCGTGGTCGATCACCCGGCGCATGGCGATCGGCACCGTCAGCGTCGCACCGGACGCGGCAAGCAGCGACAGGAAGGCGGCGACGATTCGCCCGCGATAGGCCGCCGCGAAGGGGATCAGCGGCCGGAGCGAGCTCAACGGCGCCTTGTCGCGACCCTCGGCGGGCGGGTTCTTCTTGCGGGCCATCACGCCTCTGGTGTTTCGTCCCTCGTCCGCGCCACAAGCGTGCTTGTGAGCGGCCGGAGCCTGCGGTATACGCGCGCCTTCTTCCGATTGCGCGTGTGCAATGGCCGCGGGCCGCCAAGACGGGCCGTCGGCATCGCATGAGCGGTTCGCACGAACGTGAGGTTCGTGGCAACGGCCCGATCACAGAGTTTTAACCCACGGATCTTACGGGCGCGCCCTCCGCGCTCCCGGAGTTCGTGCACCGTCGAGGACGACACGTCATGGCAAAGAGCCCGGCCGTAAAGGCCCAAACGAATTCCGCCCCCGCGCCCATCGTCAAAGAGAAGAGGACCGGCGCGACGGTGCACCCCGAGTACCACTTCATCAAGGTCGTGATGACCGACGGCACCGAGTACCGGACGCGCTCGACCTACGGCAAGGACGGCGACACCCTGAACCTCGATATCGATCCGCTGACGCACCCGGCCTGGACCGGCGGCGAGCAGAAGATGCTCGATCGCGGCGGCCGCGTCTCGCGCTTCACCTCGCGCTTCGGCAACCTCGTCGGCCGCAAGTAGTCGGACGCAAGTAGTCATCGAATGCCCGGCCTCGCGCCGGGCGCAAACGAAAAGGGCGGCACCGCGGTGCCGCCCTTTTTGCGTTCCGGCCCGAGCCGGTCAGGCCTGGAGGCCGGGGAAGGCCGAGCGCAGGCGGTTCTGCTGGGCCGCGACCGGGCTCTCGACTGCGACCGGCGTCGGGCGGTCGTCCGAGATCAGCCCGTCGAGGTGCAGGATGCGGGCATGCAGGCGGCGCGCGCGCAGGATCACGTTCTGGAGCCGGACCGGCAGCAGCGTGAAGCTTTCGGCCTTCGGCGCCTCGGTCGCGGCGAGCCGCACCCGGTTCTTCTCCTGCAGGGCCTGGCTCGCGGTGAGCTCGCCCTCGGAGACGGCCCGCTGGACCAGCAACCACGACGCGATCTGCATCAGCAGGGTCGTCAGGCGCATGCTCTCGGAGGCGTAGGACAAGGTCGCGTCCCGCGAGATCAGGCGCGACTCGTCGCGGCCTTCGCCATCGAGGTAGGCGGCCGTCTCCTCCACCAGGGCCATGCCGTCGTGGAACAGGGTCCGGAAGGCTTCCGAGGTGACGTAGGTGCGGCCGAAGTCGACCCAGTCCTGCTCGTCCCGGAACGTGACGTCGTACCCGTTCATCCTACCTCCTGCGTCGCTGCCGGAGCCGGTGCCGTCCCATCTCGGAACGCGTCCGGCGTCTCAGCGACCCGTGCCGCAATCCTAGCGCCGATCCGGGGAGCGCGCCGCGACAACCCAACGGTAACCTTAACGGCGCACCCCGGGCGCCGCCTCACGATTGCTGAGACCGAAGCGCTCGCGAACACGCCTACGAATGGCCACGGCGATAGATGTCGCCCGACATCAAGGCCGAAGCGCGACGCCGCATGCGACGAGGCCGACGCGCCCGACATGCGTTCCTACCGCGTGGACGCCGCCGTCGCGCGCGACGCCGCCCATCAGACTCCCGCGAACACGCCGTTCGCGCTGTGGCACGCTGTGGCGCGCTGTGGCGCGCAGGCCGCACGCGCTCGTGATGTGCGCGCTCGCACCGGCGCGCCACAATATAGCCCGGTCGCCATGGAGTCTTAACCGTACCCGGACACCCTGGGCCCAAGGGAACAGGCGGAACACCGCCGGTTCCACTTCGCCCATCCATGGACCAGAGCCACCACGATGCTCATTCAGGCTACCACCCGCGCCACCCTGAGCCTCGCGCTCCTCGGCACCGTCGCCCTCGCGGCCCCGGCCTCGGCGCGTGAGGCCGCCGGAGCCGGCTACGCCCAGGCCGAGTGGGCGCAGGACTACGCCTCGCCCGCCGCGATGCAGGTCCAGCGCTCCTCGACGCCGATCCTGTCGCCGCAGACGGTGGCCACCACCGAGCAGATGGTCGAGCGCTACAAGGAGATCGTCTCCCGCGGCGGCTGGAAGCCGGTGTCCGGCGCCGACCGCCTGCGTATCGGCGCCCGCGGCCCGGTCGTCGGGGCGGTGCGTCAGCGCCTGATCGTGACCGGCGACATCGACCCGGTGGCCGGCAATTCCGGCGTGTACGATTCCTACGTCGCCGCCGGCGTGAAGCGCTTCCAGGCCCGCCACGGCCTGAGCCAGACCGGCACGATGAGCATGGCGACGCAGCAGGCCATGAACGTGCCGGCCGACATCCGCCTGCGCCAGCTCGAGATCAACGCGGTGCGCCTGCGCTCCTATTCGGGCAACCTCGGCAACCGCTTCGTCATCACGAACATCCCGGCGGCGCTGGTTCAGACCGTCGAGAACGGCCAGGTCGTGACGCTGCACGCCGCCGGCGTCGGCAAGATCGACCGCCAGTCGCCGATCATGAACACCAAGGCGACGCAGATCAACTTCAACCCCTTCTGGACGGTCCCGGCTTCCATCGTGAAGAAGGACCTCATCCCCAAGATGCAGAAGGATCCGAACTACCTCACCGACAACAAGATCCGCATCTTCACCGGCGAGGCCGAGATCCAGCCGTCGCAGGTGAACTGGAACTCGGACGAGGGCACGCGCTACCGCTACCGCCAGGATTCGGGCGCCGACTTCAACTCGATGGGCATCGTGCGCATCAACATCCCGAACCCCTACGGCGTGTTCATGCACGACACGAACACCAAGGGCGTGTTCGGCGACGACTTCCGCTTCATCTCCTCGGGCTGCGTGCGCGTGCAGAACGTGCGCGAGTACATCACGTGGCTGCTGAAGGACACGCCCGGCTGGGGCCGCGAGCAGGTCGAGCAGGCGATCGAGAGCGGCAAGCGCGTCGACGCCACGCTGTCGTCGCCGGTGCCGGTCTACTGGACCTACATCACCGCGTGGGCGACGCCGGACGGCCTCGTTCAGTTCCGCGACGACATCTACAAGCGCGACGGCGTGAACGTGCCCTCGACGATCGGCGCGGCCACCCCGGTCGCCAGCGCCGAGACCGCGCCGCAGAGCTTCGAGCCCGGCGACGAGGAGAACTAGGCTCGGTACCATCGGCCCTTCGAGGTTCGCTGAAGCGGCCCGCATCCACCCGGATGCGGGCCGCTCTCGTTCTCACACGCCGCTTCCTCCACACGTGGACGCAGGGACAAATCTTCGGGACGTACAGCCATCGCGCGCGTCCGCATTCGCGCTCAAGTGAGACGACCGAGGCCCCGCGGCCGTCGAGCGAGAGAACGTCGGATGGAACGCACGGCATCGATCCCCGCCTGGGTCGCGCGACGCGGCTGGAGCCGGCGAAACCCGCACTGGGTGCGGGTGTGGCTCGACCGCAAGCCGAAGGCCGGCGGCTCCAAACCGAAACCGTCGGAGACGCAGGCCTCGACCGCGACGATCCTGCCGTTCTCGCGGGACAAGGACTGGGCTTGATCGACGGCGGGCCTCGCGCCACGCGCTGGCGGCGTCGGGCCGGCAGGCATCGTT
>NZ_VRUX01000191.1:0-7189 GCF_008039885.1 Methylobacterium sp. WL103 | reverse complement strand
AGGCCGGGCAGCCGCGGCGCACGCCCTCCAGCGAGCCGAACGGCATGGCCAGCGCCCGGTCGCCCTGGAAGCCGATGATCTCGCACGGGATCAAGCCGGCGCTGCCGGCGCCCTCCACGTCCAGCCGCCCACCAAGCCGCATCGCGGCGACCGGCCCTGCGACCTCGACGAGGAGCCCGCGAATCGCGACGACGCGGCCGTAGGTCTCGAGCGGCTCGACCCGCTCCAGCCCGGCGCGGATGCCGGAGAGCGTCCGAGCCGCGGTCCCGCCCTGGTCCTGCGTCATCCGTGATGCCCTAACGGTTCGTTTACCTCCCTCCTTAACACTGCGGTCATCGGGCTTGTAGCGGGGCCGATCGCACGACCGGTTCGGGTCCCTCGATCCGGCCCGGACATGCGTCGCGGATGTGGCTCGACGGCCACGAACGCGCGCGGCCCGTGACATGTGAAGGACTTGGCAGGCGTTGAAGGTACGGCATCGGCCGCGGGCGGTCGGGGCGGTCGGGACGGACAGCCGAGACCGGACGAAAAAAGGCCGAGGCAGATGCAAACGATCGCTTGCCACGGAGAATCAGGTTTTGTTAACGATTAACGAATAGCGTTTCACGTCAATGACGATGGGGCGTCCGTCCACAGGCCGGTGGCGGACGAATGGCGGCGACGTGTCCGAACGCTGATACGGCCGGCCGGGCTGGGGATCGACGATGCGGGTACTTCTGATCGAGGACGACGGCGCCACGGCGCAGAGCATCGAATTGATGCTCAAGTCCGAGAACTTCAACACCTACACCACCGATCTCGGTGAGGAAGGGATCGATCTCGGCAAGCTCTACGATTACGACATCATCCTGCTCGACCTGAACCTGCCCGACATGTCGGGCTACGAGGTGCTGCGCAACCTTCGGGTCGCCAAGGTCAAGACGCCGATCCTGATTCTGTCGGGCATGGCCGGCATCGAAGACAAGGTGAAGGGCCTCGGCTTCGGCGCCGACGACTATCTTACCAAGCCGTTCCACAAGGACGAGCTCGTGGCCCGCATCCACGCCATCGTCCGCCGCTCGAAGGGCCACGCCCAGTCGGTGATCACCACCGCCGACCTGATCGTGAACCTCGACCAGAAGACCGTCGAGGTCGCCGGCTCCCGCGTCCACCTCACCGGCAAGGAGTACCAGATGCTGGAACTCCTCTCGCTCCGGAAAGGCACGACGCTCACCAAGGAGATGTTCCTCAATCATCTCTACGGCGGCATGGACGAGCCCGAGCTGAAGATCATCGACGTGTTCATCTGCAAGCTGCGGAAGAAGCTCGCCAACGCCAGCCAGGGCAAGAACTACATCGAGACGGTCTGGGGCCGCGGCTACGTGCTCCGCGAGCCGATGGACGCCGAAGAGCGCATCGCCGTCTGACTCGTCCTCCTGCGGCCATTCCATCCGAGGCACCCGCGGATTGCTCCGCGGGTGCCTTTTTCTTTGCGAGAGCCCGTCCCATGGCCGCGCTTGTCTTCGCCGCCGCGGAGGGATATCCACGAATCCTGCGTCGCCGGCCCCGCACATCTCCGTGCGGTCCCGAGGTCGGCGCCGAGGAGAGACGAGCCTTGGCCAGCGCCGGCTCAGCACCCGTCGCCATCGAGGCCGCGTCCGCGGCGTCGCCGACGCGCGCCCTCCGCACGCTTCTGCTTACCCGCCCCTGAGGGCCGTCCGGGCGCACGCCTGGGCCTTCAGGGGATCGCACGGCCGGATCTTCAGGCTTCGAAGGCAGCCCGGTCCGCATTGCGGAGGGTGCCGCGACAGGGTTGACACGAGATGACCAGCACTTCCGAGACGAAAAAAGACCGCGTCGTGATCTTCGACACGACGTTGCGCGACGGCGAGCAATGCCCGGGCGCGACCATGACGCTGGACGAGAAGCTCGCCGTGGCCGAGTTGCTTGATGCGATGGGCGTCGACGTGATCGAGGCCGGCTTCCCGATCGCCTCCAACGGCGACTTCGAGGCCGTGTCCGAGATCGCACGGCGCGCCCAGCGAGCCACCATCGCCGGGCTCGCCCGCGCCATCCCCGCCGACATCGCGCGGGCCGGCGAAGCGGTTCGGCACGCGCGCCAGGGGCGTATCCATACCTTCGTCTCGACCTCGCCGATCCATCTCGCGCACCAGATGCGCAAGACCGAGGACGAGGTCGTCGAGATCATCCTCAAGACGGTGGCGCAGGCGCGCGACCTCGTCTCCGACGTCGAGTGGTCGGCGATGGACGCGACCCGCACCCCGATCGACTATCTGTGCCGCTGCGTCGAGGCGGCGATCAAGGCCGGCGCGACGACGATCAACCTGCCCGACACGGTCGGCTACGCCACGCCGGGCGAGTACCGGGCGATGTTCGAGGCGGTGCGCGAGCGCGTGCCGAATGCCGACAAGGCGATCTTCTCGGTCCATTGCCACAACGACCTCGGCCTCGCGATCGCCAACACCCTGGCCGGCATCGAGGGCGGCGCGCGCCAGGTGGAGTGCACGATCAACGGCATCGGCGAGCGCGCGGGCAACGCGGCGCTCGAGGAGGTCGTCATGGCGATCCGCACCCGCTCCGACGTACTGCCCTACGAGACCGGCATCGAGTCGACGATGCTGACGCGCGCCTCGAAGCTCGTGAGCCACGCCACCAACTTCCCGGTGCAGTTCAACAAGGCGATCGTCGGCCGCAACGCCTTCGCGCACGAGAGCGGCATCCACCAGGACGGCATGCTCAAGCACGCCGAGACCTACGAGATCATGACGCCGGCCTCCGTCGGCGTCACCAAGACCAACCTGGTGATGGGCAAGCATTCCGGTCGGGCCGCGTTCCGCTCCAAGCTCGACGAGCTCGGCCTGAAGTTGTCCGACAACCAGCTGCAGGACGTGTTCGAGCGGTTCAAGGCCTTGGCCGACCGCAAGAAGCACGTCTACGACGAGGACATCGAGGCGCTGGTCGACGAAAACCTCGCCACCGCGCACGACCGCATCCGCCTGGTGTCGCTCTCGGTCATCGCCGGCACCCGCGGGCCGCAGCGGGCGACGATGAAGGTCGCCCTGGACGGCAAGACGCTCACCGAGGAGGCCGACGGCAACGGGCCGGTGGACGCGGTGTTCAACGCGATTCAGGCGCTCGTGCCGCACGAGGCGCAGCTTGAGCTGTACCAGGTCCACGCGGTCACCGCCGGCACCGACGCGCAGGCCGAGGTCTCGGTCCGCCTGAAGGCGGGCGAGCGCTCGATCACCGCGCGCGGCGCCGACCCGGACACGCTGGTCGCATCGGCCAAGGCCTACCTCTCGGCCTTGAACAAGCTGGCAGCCTCCGCCGTGCGCATCCATGCGCAGCACGCGGCGGCGGAGTAGTCCGAAAACCGACTGAGCCGGGGGAAAATCCCCGCCCGCGGGCGAAAACCTCACTCGCGGGGTGGACAGCCCCCGGCCCGGTTGGTATCAGCCCGCATCGCAGCGGGACTTGGTGGACCGCGGCGGATCGCTCAGGCGATCGGGCGCATAGCTCAGTTGGTAGAGCAGCTGACTCTTAATCAGCGGGTCCTAGGTTCGAACCCTAGTGCGCCCACCAAAGAATTCCGAACTTATACGATCTTGGGCAGGACGCGGCGACGCGTCTTGCCCTTCTTCGTTTCGAGGTTCCCTCCGGGTGCGAGCGTCGATGTGAAGCCACCCGAACAGCCTCGAATCTGCATTTTGCATTCCGATTGGCCCAGGCCTTGCTCGGCTCCGCCCCAGCGGTGGAGTCGTCGATGGATGCGCTTGCGAACGGCCGGGACGTGCAGCTCGCCCTGCGGGGCATCCGGAAGGCGTTCCCATCTCGTGGCGGCGCGGTGCCGGTGCTCGACGGGCTGAACTTCGACATCTACGAGCGGGACTTCGTCAGCATCATCGGGCCGTCCGGCTGCGGCAAGACCACGGTCTTCAACGTCATCGCCGGCCTGCTCGAACCCGACGAGGGCACGATGCGCTTCCGTGGCGAGATCGTGCCCGGGCTCTCGGGGCGCGTCGGCTACATGATGCAGAAGGACCTGCTGTTCCCCTGGCGCACCGTTCTGCAGAACGTCATGCTCGGCTTGGAGATGAAGGGCGTCGACGCCCGGGCCGCGACCGAGACGGCGCGGGACTACCTCGCCCGCTTCGGGCTCTCCGGCTTCGAGAACGCCTACCCGAAGACTCTGTCCGGCGGCATGCGGCAGCGGGCGGCGCTGATCCGGACGCTGATCATGGACCCGGACATCCTGCTCCTCGACGAACCGTTCTCGGCCCTGGACTATCAGACCCGGCTCTACCTCGAAGGCGTGCTGCTCGACGCCGTCGAGACGTTCCACAAGACCGTCGTGCTCGTGACCCACGACATCGACGAGGCCGTGGCCCTCTCCAAGCGCGTGGTGGTGCTCGGCAACCGACCGACCCGGGTGAAGGGGGTGCACGATATCGCGCTCAACGATCGGTCGCCGATCGGCGCCCGCAGCGATCCGCGCTTCTCGGAATACTTCAACACCCTGTGCGGCGAACTCGACATCCAGACCCGAGCGAGGGCGGCCTGATGGCGATCCAAAGCCTTTCGCAAGACCAGGCGCCGACGGCGCAGAGCCCGGCGACACCGGCCGCGACCCGCCGCAGACCGGGTGCTCTGGCGCGCGCGGTCGACACCACCCTCGGGCGCGGCCTGATCCAGATTCTGGCCGTGGCGGTTTTCTTTGCGAGCTGGGAGATCGCGGTGGACGCCGGATGGCTCACTGAATTCCTGGTCGGGGCCCCCTCGGGCATCTGGCGGGTGTTCGTGAAGAGCGTGCTGGACGGCAGCCTCGTCCACGACACCTGGCTCACGGTGGTGGAGGCCATCCTCGGCTTCGTCATCGGAACCGTCCTCGGCTCCGCAGCGGGCCTCGGGCTCTGGTATTCGGTGCTGGTCGCGCGGATCGTCGAGCCGTTCATCGTGGCGATCAACTCGGTGCCGAAGATCGCGCTGGCGCCGATCGTGATCCTCTGGTTCGGCACCGGCTTCATCTCGAAGGTCGCGCTCGCGGTCTCGCTCACCGCCCTGGTGGCGCTGATCGCGGCGTATCAGGCCGCCCGGGACGCGGACCCCGACCTGCAGGCGCTGCTGGCTTCCATGGGGGCCTCGAAGAACCGGATCTTCCGCTCGGTGATCGTGCCCTCGACGCTGCCGGCGATCATCGGGATGTTCCGGATCAACATCGGCTTCGCCCTCGTCGGCGCCGTCGTCGGCGAGTTCATCTCGTCACAGGCGGGGCTCGGCCACCTGATCTACAACGCCTCGTCGCTCTACGACCTCAACGCCGTCTGGGTCGGGCTGTTCGTGCTGATGTTCGTCGGCTTCCTGCTCTACCACGTCATCGATTTCGCCGAACGCCGCATCCTGCCGTGGCGGCAGGTGGACACCGCCGGCAGCGTTCAGGTCTGAGCTCCAGGCCGCCGCGTCGCGCGCGACTGCCCTTTCCCCCTTCCCTGCCCTTTCCTTTGCAGAACGAGTGGCCCCGATGATCCAGCGCCGTCCCCTCCTCGCGACCGTCGCCGCGGCTTGGCTGCTGGGAGCCGCGCCGGCCTCGGCGGCGGCGTTGAAGGCGACGGTGAGCCAAGCCTTCCAATCGATGCTCTACCTGCCGCTCTACGTGGCCCTCGACGAGGGGTTGTTCGAGAAGGCCGGCATCGAGGTCACCAAGGAGACCGCCGGCGCCCCGAGTGTCGCGCTGTCGGCGGTGATCTCCAAGAGCGCGCAGTTCTCGATCCACGGTCCGGAATGGACCGCGGTGGCGGCCTCGAAGGGTGCCCCCGTCGGCGTCGTCGCCAACGTCGTCAACGGTGCGGCCGTCTGGATCGCGACGACGCCGGATTTCGCGTTCACGGACGTGAAGGACCTCAAGGGCCAGACCATCGTCACCGGATTGATGCCGACGACCAGCACCTCGCTGTTCCTGAAGCTCCTCAAAGAGAACGGGTTGTCGAAGGACGACGTGACGCTGACGCAGGTGCAGCTTGGCACCGAGCCCGGCCCGTTCCTGGCCGGCCAGGCCAAAGTCGCCGTTTTGTACGAGCCCGGCCTCGACCAGGTCGCGGCGAAGGGCATGAAGGTCGTCCTCGGCTTCCCCGAGAAGTACGGGCCCTACGCCTTCTCGGCGGTGAGCGCGCGCAAGGACGTGGATCCCGTGGTGGCGCAGGCCTTCGTCAACGGCATGCAGGCGGCGATCCGGTTGATGCAATCCGAGCCGGCCAAGGCGGTCGCGGTCGCGAAGAAGGAGTTCCCGAACCTCGACCCGACCGTCGTCGAGGCCGCGGTGAAGCGCATGATGGGCGACAAGGTCTATCCCGAGAGCGTCGACATCACGCCGGATGCCCTGAAGATCGCCCTCGACACCCAGATCGCCCTCGGCAACCTCGCGGCCCAGCCGGACTACGCGAGCTTCGTGCGGCGCGACTTCATCATTAAGGCGATGGCGGGGCAGTAATCCCCGTGGTGCGCGCCGACATCTCTCAGCGCGAGGCGGCCGGGCGCGATGCGCGGAGCGACTTCGCGGCCAGCGACGCGCTCGGCGGGAGGTCGTTGGCGCTGGGCGTCCCCGCACGCGCTCCCGGGACAGCACCCGGCGTCTTCGCATCCCGCCCACGCTCGAAACCGTAGCCGAGGTTCACGCCGGCATAGGCGCCGGTGAAATCCTCGGCCTGCGCGGATGTCGCGAGCCCGAGAACCAGGACGAGCGAAAGGGTGCAACGCATGCAGCTTGTCCGGTTGTCGATCCGAAACGCGAAACGGCGGCCCTGGAAGGGACCGCCGTCTGCAATCTCACCGGGAACGCGGCGGAAGCGATACCGCCGCGTTCGTCCGATTCGGCGACGATCAATCGTCGACGTTGATGCTCTGGGCCTCGCGGCCCTTCTGGCCGTCGACCACTGCGAGCGTCACGGTCTGACCCTCGGCCAGCGACTCGAGGCCGGCGCGCGACAGGGCGGAGCGATGGACGAACACGTCCTTGCCGCCGTCGTTCACCGACACGAAGCCGAAGCCCTTGGCCGGGTCGTACCACTTCACGGTGCCCTGCATCTCGGTCGAGGGACCGGAGGCGACGCGGCCACCACCGCCACCGGCGCCGTAGCCACCACCCGCTCCGCCGTAGCCATGTCTATTATAAACATCTGACGCTGCAGACGACTAC
>NZ_VRUX01000190.1:0-7190 GCF_008039885.1 Methylobacterium sp. WL103 | reverse complement strand
GGTCTCGCGACCGCGGCGGCGCTCGCGAGACCCACCAGGGCGATTCCGGCGAAGCCCGCCATCAGCAGGTCGCGCTCGCGGCTGGTCCAGAACGCGGTGCGCGTCGCCTTGGTCCGGTCGCCGAAGCGCCCGTCGATTCCGACGTCGCCCGGCACCGGGGCGTCGAGGTTGCCCACCCGGTCGGCCATGTCCTCGTCGGTCATCTGCTTCGGCCACATCTCGGCGGCCTTCTTGTCGGCGAAGCCCGGGACCAGCGCTTGCGCTGCCGCCATCATCACCGTGCTGCGGCCGACCCAGACCTCGCGGCGCGGATGCTCGGCGGCGAAGACGATCGCCTCGGCGCAGAGGCGGGAATCGTAGACCGGGTCCGGCGCGTTCTGGTCGCGGCCGGTCCGGTTGCGGGTCCACTTGTATTGCGGCGTGTTCACCGCCGGCAGGTAGATCACGCTGAGCGAGACATCGCTCTTGTCGTGGATCAGCTCGCAGCGCAGCGAATCCGTGAAGCCGGAGACGGCGAACTTGGCCGCGCAGTACGGCGCCTGCAGAGCCGCCGCGCGAAACCCTAGGCCCGACGAGACCTGAAGGATCGCCCCGCGGTTGCGCGGCTTCATGTAACGCAGGGCGGCCAGCGTCCCGTAGACCTGGCTGAGATAGGTCGTCTCGGTGACGCGGCGGTACTCGGCCGGCGTGATCCGGTCGGCCGGGCTCACCACCGTCGACATCGCGTTGTTGACCCAGGCGCGGATCGGCCCGAGCTCGGCCTCGATCCGGGCGGCGGCCGCATCCACCGCCTCGGCGTCCGACACGTCGGCGGAGATGGTGAGGACCGGGCGGCCGTAGGCGGCCAAGGCGGCGGCGGTGGAACGCAGGCGGCCCGCGTCGCGGGCGATCACGGCGACCGCCCAGCCGCGGGACGCGAACAGGTGGGCGGTGGCGAGCCCGATCCCGGCGGTGCCTCCCGTGACGACTGCGACCCGTGCCATGCGCGCTCTTCCCCCCGACGTCTTCGCAGCGACAAGCCGTCGCCGCCGAAACGGTTGCGGCCCGCAGGGCGTGCCCAATGGACACGCCCTGCGGGCCGCCGAAGGTCGCCGGTGATCCGGTCAGGCGTGCGCGGGTGCCGCGTGGGCCGGGGTGCCGCCGTGGCCGTCGTCGGCCTTCTTGCCGCGCTTCCGTCCGATCCAGATCACGATGTTCCGGATCATCACGTAGAAGACCGGCGTCAGGAACAGGCCGAAGAAGGTCGCGCCGATCATCCCGAAGAACACCGCCGTGCCGAGCGCCTGACGCATCTCGGCGCCGGGGCCGGTGGCGATCACCAGCGGCAGCACGCCGAGGATGAAGGCGAAGGCGGTCATCAGGATCGGGCGCAGGCGCAGGCGGCAGGCCTGGATCGCGGCGGCGACCGGGCCCTTGTGCTCGGCCTCCTCGATGTCGTGCGCGAACTCGACGATCAGGATGGCGTTCTTGGCGGCCAGGCCGATCAGTACGATCAACCCGATCTGGGTCAGGATGTTGTTGTCCTGGCCCCGCAACTGCACGCCAAAGAGCGCAGCGAGCACGCCCGTCGGCACCACCATCAGGATCGAGATCGGCAGCGCCCAGCTCTCGTACTGGGCGGCGAGCACCAGGAACACGAGCAGGATGCCCAGCGCGAACACGTAGACCGCCGTGTTGCCGGTGGCCTTCTGCTGGTAGGCGATCTCGGTCCAGTCGTAGGCGTAGCCTTCCGGCAGCGCCTTGGCCGCGATCTGCTCCATGGCGGTCAGCGCCTGGCCGGTCGAGACGCCGGGCTTGGCCACGCCCTGCACCGGCACCGAATAGTACAGGTTGAAGCGCTGCACGATCTGCGGGCCGGCCACGGTGCGCAGCGAGGCGAGCGTCCCCAGCGGCACCAGGGCGCCGGTGGAGGAGCGGACCTTGATCTGCGAGATGTCCTGCTGCGAGGTCCGGTAGGCGGCGTCCGATTGCAGGCGCACCTGGTAGATGCGGCCGAGCGTGTTGAAGTCGTTGACGTAGGCGCCGCCGAGATCCGCCTGGACCGAGGCGAAGACGTTGGCCAGCGGCACGTTCAGCATCCGGGCGATCGTGCGATCGATGTCGAGGTAGAGCTGCGGCGTGTCGTTGCCGAAGGTGGTGAACACCCGCTGCACGTCGCTGCTCTGGTTGGCCTGGCCGATCAGCTCGCCGGCGGCCGCCAGCAGCGGGCCGGTCTGCGAGGATTGCCGGCTCTCGATCTGCATCTTGAAGCCGCCGCCGTTGCCGAGGCCGCGGACCGGCGGCGGCGGGATGACGATGACCCGCGCCTCCTGGATGTTGGCGGTGGCCTTCAGCACGTCGCCGGTGATGACGGCCGCGCTGCGCCCGTGGACCGCCCGCTCCTTGGCGCCGGCCAGCGTGATGAACATCACGCCGGAGTTGGTGGTGTTGGTGAAGGTCGCGCCGTCGAAGCCGGCGATGATGACCGTGTTGGTCACGCCGTCGATCTTGCGCGCCTCCGCCGCCGCCCGATTCACCACCGCGGTGGTGCGGTCGAGCGAGGCGCCCGCCGGCAGCTGGACCACGCCGATCAGGTAGCCCTGGTCCTGGTCGGGGATGAAGCCCGTCGGCGTCGTCTGCACGAGGTGGATCGTGCCGAAGATGACGAAGCCGTAGAACACCATCACCGCGACGATGCCGACGGTGTAGCCGGTGAGCAGGCCGACGATCCGGGCGTAGCCGTTCGAGAGCGCCTCGAAGCCGCGGTTGAACAGGTCCGCGAGCCACGCGATGAACCGCGTCAGGAAGAACTTCGGCTTCTTGCGGGCGTGGTGGGGCACCAGCAGCAGCTTGCAGAGCGCCGGCGACAGGGTCAGCGAGTTGAAGGCCGAGATGATCGTCGAGGCGGCGATCGTCAGCGCGAACTGCTTGTAGAACTGGCCCGAGATGCCGGGGATGAACGCCGTCGGGATGAACACCGCGGCCAGCACCAGCGCGATGGCGACGACGGCCGAGCCGACCTCGTCCATGGTCTTGTGCGCGGCCTCGCCCGGCGAGAGCCCCTCCTCCATGTTGCGCTCGACGTTCTCGACCACGACGATCGCGTCGTCGACGACGATGCCGATGGCGAGCACCAGCCCGAACAGGGTGAGGTTGTTCAGCGAGAAGCCGAAGGCCGACATCGCCGCGAAGGTGCCGACGAGCGAAACGGGAATCGCGATCACCGGGATCAGCGCCGTGCGCCAGCTCTGGAGGAACACCAGGATCACGATCACCACGAGGCCGACCGCCTCGAACAGGGTCTTGTAGACCTCCTGGATCGACTCCTCGATGAACTCGGTCGGGTTGTAGGCGATGCGGTACTCGACGTCGGGCGGGAAGTTCTTCTTGAGGTTCTCCATCACCTTCTTGACGGAGGCGGCAGCGTCGAGCGCGTTGGTGCCCGGGCGCTGGAACGCGCCGATGCCCACCGCCGGCGTGGCGTTCAGGAAGGAGTTCGTGGTGTAGTCCTTCTGGCCCATCTCGGTGCGGGCCACGTCCTTCACCCGCACGAGGCGGCCGTTGGTGGCCTTCACGATGACGTCGGCGAACTCCTCCGGCGTCTGGAAGCGGCCTTGCGACTGCACCACGAGCTGGAACGCCTCGCCGGTCTTGGCCGGCGGCGCGTTGAGGGCGCCGGCGGCGACCTGCACGTTCTGCTCCTGCAGCGCCGCGGTCACGTCGGTGGTGGAGAGGCCGTAGGCGGCGAGCTTGTTCGGGTCGAGCCAGATGCGCTCGGCGTACTCGTTGCCGCCGAAGATGGTGATGTCGCCGACGCCGTCGAGGCGAAGCATCTCATCGCGGATGTTCAGGTAGATATAGTTGGCCAGATAGTTCTGGTCATAGGTCTTGTTCGGCGACAGCAAGTGCACGACCAGCATCAGGTCGGGCGATGCTTTACGCACGGTGACGCCGAGGTTGCGCACGTCAGGCGGCAGGCGCGGCTGGGCCACCGAGAGCCGGTTCTGCACCAGCACGTTGGCGATATCGAGGTTGGTGCCGACCTTGAAGGTGACGGTCAGCAGCATGTTGCCGTCGTTGGTGGACAACGACGTCATGTAGAGCATGTTGTCGACGCCGTTCACCTCCTGCTCGATCGGCGTCGCGATCGTCGCGGCCACCGTCTCGGCGTTGGCGCCGGGGAAGCTCGCGCGCACGGTCACCGTCGGCGGCACGATCTCGGGATATTGCGAGACCGGCAAGCTCTCGTAGGCGACGAAGCCGAGGAGCAGGAAGATGATCGACGTGACCGACGCGAAGATCGGCCGATCGACGAAGAAGTGGGCAAAACGCATCGGTCAAACCTCTGGGTCGCCGCCCCTCGCGGAGCCGGCCACCGGCGTCGTCGATGGCGCCGCACCGGTCGGGACCGGTGCCGCTCGTCGGCTCGAGACCGCCGGGCGGCCTCGGGTCTTGCTACGCCTCAGGTCTCGCGCGGCCTCAGGTCTTATGAGCCTCAGGTCTTGTTAACCCTAGGTCTTGTTAACCCTAGGTCTTGCTCGGCGGCAGCGTGGTCGATTCCGGCGTGACCTTGGCGCCGGGGCGCACGCGGGACGTGCCGTTGACCACGATGGTCTCGTCGCCCTTCAGCCCGTCGCGGATCACGCGGTAGCCGTCGACCTTGGGTCCGAGCTTCACGTCCCGGGAGCTCACCGTCCCGTCCTCGGCGACGAGGTAGACGATGCGCTTGTCCTGGTTGGCGGCGACCGCCTCGTCCGGGATCAGGACGCCCTGGAAGGGCTTCGTCGCGGGCATCGAGACGATGCCGAACAGGCCCGGCTTGATGAAGCCGTCGGCGTTCTCGACCGTGGCGCGCAGGAGGATCGTGCCGGTCGCGTTGTCGACGCGGTTGTCGACGAAGTCGAGGGTGCCCTTGCGGGTCGGCTTGGCCTCGCCCGACAGCGCGATCAGGATCGGGACGCCCTTGCCGCGCTGGGTCTGGCCCATGCCGATGCCGAGCGAGCCCTGGTATTTCAGGAACGACTTCTCGTCGACGGTGAAGGAGAAGTAGATCGGATCGAGCGAGACGATGGTGGTCAGCATCGTCTGGTCGGTGATGACGATGTTGCCCTCGGTGACGAGGCGCTGGCTGATCCGCCCGTTGATCGGCGACTTCACTTCCGAGAAGTCGAAGTTCAGCTGGGCGTTGCGGAGCGCCGCCTCGGCGCTGTCCACGTCGGCCTGCGCGGTCTGCGAGGCCTGCCGGCGCTGGTCGGTGACCTGCTCGGAGATATTGCCGCCCTTCGACAGGGTCTGCGCGCGCTCCAGGTCGGTCTGCGAGAACGACAGCCGGGCCTTCGCGGAGGTCAGCGAGGCCTGCGCCTGCTCCAGGGCCGCCTTGTAGGGGCGCCGGTCGATGACGAAGAGCACGTCGCCCTTCTTCACCGTGGCGCCGTCGGTGAAGTTGATCTTCTCCAGGTAGCCGGTCACCCGCGCCCGGACCTCGACGAACTCGATCGGGTCGAAGCGGCCGGTATATTGGTCCTGCTCGATGATCTCGCGGACCACGGGCTTGGCGACCGTCACCTTCGGCGGCGGGCCGCCCGGCGCCTGGGCGCGGGCCTGCGGCGCGGAGAGCGCCGCGGCGATCACGATGAGGCTTGCGAGCCGACGCTTGTACATGGATGGTTCCCCAGCAGCCCGCCACCTATTCCCCGAAGCGCACACAGGTTGTGCGCCGCCGCACATGGCTTCGCCGCCGCGAGACGAACGACGCGCGCGGTGCGACGCTTCGACGGACCTACTCAATCGCTTCACCGGCCGCCGACCAGTCGCGGTAGCCGCCCTTGTAGTGTTCGTTCAGATCGAGCCCGGTCGCCTGCATCGCGTCGAGCGCGTGGACGGAGCGCACGCCGGAGCCGCAGGAGAAGACCGGGCGGCGCCCGTCCGCCTCGATCAGCGCGGCGACCGCCGTCGGGTCGAAGGTCGAGAGCGGGTGCATCACCGCGCCGGGGATGTGGCCGTTCTCGTATTCATGCGGCTCGCGCACGTCGATCACCAGCATCGAACCGTCGGCGAGGCCCTGCTTGATCGCATCGCGGTCGAGGTCGACAACACGCATCGGTCGATTCCCTGGGAGAGAGGCCGGCTGCGCGGGCACCGGCGCGCGGGCTGACGCTTTCCCTTATTCGTCAGCCGCCCACGGCGCAACACGCGCCCCCCATCCAGGGCGTGGGCTGCGGATCAGAGTGCGGCCAGCAGCGCGTCGGCCGGCTTGAAATGCGCGGGCCAGCTCGGGGCGACGTAGCCGTCGAGGCGCCGCGCCAGAGCTTCGCGATGTTCGCCCCCCGGACGGCTCAAGTCCTCCACCGCCCGCCGCCAGCCGAGCCCGTCGAGGGGATCGAGGAAGTCGGCGAAGCCCGCGCCGATCTCGCGGTGGACCGCGATGTCGGAGGCGACCACCGGCACGCCGGAGGCTGCGGCCTCGACGATCGGGATGCCGTAGCCCTCGGTGAAGGAGGGCATCAGCAGGGCGGTGCAGCTGCGCGTCAGCGCGGCGAGGCCGTGGGTCGAGAGGCCCGAGACCTCGACGACGTGCGGGCGGATCGACTCGCAGCGCTCCAGCAGGTCGACGACGTTCTCCGCCTCCCAGCCGCGGCGCCCGACGAGCACGAGGCGGGGCGTGTCCGGGCCGTGCCGTTCGACGAGGTCGCGCCAGAGGTGCAGCAGCAGCAGGTGGTTCTTGCGCGGCTCGATGGTGCCGCAGACCAGGAAGGTCGGCCGGTCGGGCGCGAATCGCGGCCCTTCTCGCCCGAAGGCCGGCTCGACGCCGAGATGGCCGACCGCGAGCGGCGGCCGCCCGAACCCGTCGGCGGCAAGATGCGCCAGCGTCCGCTCGCCGGTGTCGGCCGAGTTCACGATGATGGCGGCCGCGTGCCGCCCGATGGTCCGCATGCGCAGGCGGTGGCGTTCGGCCTCGCCCGTCCGGCCGTATTCGGGATGGGTGATCGGGATCAGGTCGTGGACGAAGAACACCGGCCGCACGTCGGCGCGGGTGTAGAGCCAGTCGAACCGCTCCGGCTTGTCGAGGCGCAGGTGCGAGGTGTGGAGATAGAGGCTGCCCTCGGGCAGGGCCGCCACCGGTGCGGCGCGAAAGATGCCGAGCACGGTCTCCGCCTGGATGCGGCGGCGACGGAGCGTGCTCGATCGCGTGGGGCCGCGCCCGGCGGCGA
>NZ_VRUX01000018.1:0-24988 GCF_008039885.1 Methylobacterium sp. WL103 | reverse complement strand
CCCGCCCGGTGCGCCCCGCACCCGGACGGCCCATCGCGATCACCGCGTCGCGACCCCACCCTCGCGAACAAGGACGCGACCCGTGACCCTGTCTCCCCCTCCGAACTCGTTCCGCACCGGCCCCGACGAGCGCGGCCGGTTCGGCATCTTCGGCGGCCGCTTCGTCGCCGAGACGCTGATGCCGCTGATCCTCTCCCTGGAGGAGGCCTACGCCGCGGCGAAGGCCGACCCGACGTTCCAGGCCGAGATGGACGGCTACCTGAAGCACTATGTCGGCCGGCCGAGCCCGCTCTACTTCGCCGAGCGGCTGACCGAGCATTGCGGCGGCGCGAAGATCTACTTCAAGCGCGACGAGCTGAACCACACCGGCTCGCACAAGGTGAACAACGTGCTGGGGCAGATCCTGCTCGCCCGGCGGATGGGCAAGAAGCGGATCATCGCCGAGACCGGCGCCGGCCAGCACGGCGTCGCCACCGCGACCCTCTGCGCCCGGTTCGGCCTGACCTGCGTCGTCTACATGGGCGCCGTCGACGTGGCGCGCCAGGCGCCCAACGTCTTCCGGATGAAGATGCTCGGCGCCGAGGTGATCCCGGTCGAGTCCGGCACCAAGACCCTCAAGGACGCGATGAACGAGGCCCTGCGCGACTGGGTCACCAACGTCGCCGACACGTTCTACTGCATCGGCACGGTCGCCGGCCCGCATCCCTATCCGGCGATGGTGCGCGACTTCCAGTCGATCATCGGCCGCGAGACCAAGGAGCAGATGCTGGAGGCCGAGGGGCGGCTGCCCGACTCGCTCGTGGCCTGCATCGGCGGCGGCTCGAACGCGATGGGGCTGTTCCACCCGTTCCTCGACGACCGCGAGGTCGAGATCTTCGGCGTCGAGGCCGCCGGGCACGGCGTGTCCTCCGGCCTGCACGCGGCCTCGCTCTCGGGCGGCCGGCCGGGCGTGCTGCACGGCAACCGCACCTACCTGCTGATGGACGACGACGGGCAGATCGCGGACGCGCACTCGATCTCGGCCGGCCTCGACTATCCGGGCATCGGCCCCGAGCACGCGTGGCTGCACGAATCCGGCCGCGTCACCTACCTCTCGGCCACCGACCAGGAGGCGCTGGGCGCGTTCAAGCTGTGCTCGATGCAGGAAGGCATCATCCCGGCGCTGGAGCCGGCCCACGCGCTGGCCAAGGTGCTGGAGATGGCCCCGAACAAGCCCGCCGACCACCTCATGGTGATGAACCTGTGCGGCCGCGGCGACAAGGACATCCCGCAGGTGGCGGAGATCTTTGGGACGAAGCTCTGAGGCGGCCTCGTCTCGCGGACAGGGTTTCGCAAAACATCCCCTCCGTCGTTCCGGGGCCGCGCAGCGGAGCCCGGAATCTAGAAACGGCGAGTCAACAAGTCATAGAGTCGATGGGTAGTAGGTCGGTTCGAAATCCGACTTCGAACGGTTGAGGCTCGCGTTCCTGTTCCGGTCCGTCGCGCGATAACTAACGCTGGCGTATACTTGCCGCCGATCAGGAGATGGGTATGGCCGAGCAAGCATCAAGCTTTGTGCGCGACTGGATCGCTTCGAATATCCGGAATGATCCCGCTCGGTGGGACGCCCGGCTAGATGATTGGGCTGCTGATGAGGTTGAGAAATTGAGGGCTGCCGCAAAGACAGCGGGCCTCGATCTGAGCGATCCAGAGCTTGATGGCGATGTGCTGCACGACGAAATAGCCGCAGCTATTGAGAACATCTACGACCGCGACGCCGGTGGGATTAAGTATTAGCCATGCCCACGGGACCAAAGGCCAGACGCGCCCTACCGACACAAACGGCAACGCCGTAAAAGCAATGCGCATCGTTACTGCAGAAGAGCCGGAGAACTTCGGCCTGACCAAACCCAAGATGAATGAGGCTGCGGCCGAGATGGGTTGAGACAGCTGCTGCGCGATCGGCAGGTATGCCGGCAGAACGTTGGGCCGAGAGATCGCACGAAATGCGGTCACCAAACGATAGGCGAAGTCGCGAGGGTGTTGACTTTTTGATACGAATGTCGGCTTCTGTAGGAAATTGCACTCCACTACAGGCACCGACATGGCCGCGGACAACCCAGCCGAAATTTTTATCGACGAGGAATTTCCTTCGACGATACGCCCCCTCATCCCATCCGCTCTGCGCCGTGCGTATGCGACTGCCGACAGAACTATCGATCAGAACGTTTATCTATCGACTCCGGGTGGTCAGTATCAGCGCGGCGATCTTATTATGTTAGCCGTGTCGTTCGAACTTGAGCGATTGGTCAAAACCGGTGACCTACCCTTCGACGGTAGTTGGGAGAACTATGCTCGGCCTACGGGCAAACATTTCGTAATTAGAACAAATCGCACTCTGATTACAGCTAATCAAGTCGAAGATGCTAGCAAAAAACCACGCAAAGCTGTTTTCCGTGCAAATTTTGAGGAGTCCAATCAATCTCTATTGTTTGAAGACGATGAAGCAGAGCGCCGCAGAAAAATTGAGCAAGCAATCTTAGATGGTGAGCGGCGGTCATTGCACATACTTCATGGATATCAAGATCTCAATTTCGCACACATCGCTTACCCAAGCCCGGACAAAAATGGTCACATATTTCGGACCAATAATTTGATGCGATTGCCGCACGTGGCGATCGGCATGTTGACCCCACCCGAAGGTCCTACGGAGTCACCAGACCCTGAGATCATCGAGAGCATCGAACGGCATTTTCGTGACAATGACTAAGGTTTTATCTTTCCCGGATCGTAGTTCTGGCTTCTCTCCTGCTCGGCTAGTCGAAGCCCGGCTCGCCAAGCAGAAGTCGCGTGCCGAATTAGCGCGAGAGATAGATCTTAGTGGGCAAGCTATTGGTCACTATGAGACTGGCGAACGCCGTCCAGACATGTCTGTAATTATCCGTATCGCAAGCGCGCTAGAACAACCTGTTCCGTTTTTTCTAAAGCCAAGCCCTTCTATTGAGCGCCATCAAGGTACTCGCTATTTCCGTAGCGTGGGCGCTCGATCCAATAAGCTTAACTACGCTCTTGACGTCAGGGCTAAATGGCTCTGGGAACTGGTAAACCTCGTTGGATCCGAAATTCGTTTTCCGGCGCCCAATTTGCCCGATATTCTCCCTCCAGAGCACGGCATACATTACACTCTTGAAGAGTTGGAGAGTGCTGCAGAGCGCGTCCGGAGGCACTGGGGGCTAGGTGACGGTCCAATTGCAAATGTCGTAGCGCTGTTCGAGACTCATGGCGTAATAGTTACAAGACTCAGCTTAATATCAGACGATGTAGACGCCTTTTCATGCTGGATCGAAAAGCGTCCTTACATTTTGCTTGGCTCCGAAAAGCAGTCAAGTTGTCGATCAAGATTTGATGCAGCCCATGAGCTTGCTCATTTGCTACTTCATCGCGATATAGCACAAGAAGATTTAGAGGAAAAATCTGTCAGAGAACGCATAGAATTGGAGGCTCATGCTTTTGCTGCAGCGTTCCTATTTCCTCGCGTGGCGATGATGCGTGAGTTTTTTTCAACCCGTTTAAGTCATCTTAAAGGACTTAAATTACGGTGGCGAGTTTCGATGCAGGCAATCGCACACTGGGCAAAACGGCTCGGAATTATCGACGATTATCAGTATGTGTTGTTTAGAAAACAGATCAGCTCAAATAAGTGGAACAAAATTGAGCCGCTTGATAGAGAAATACCCATTGAAATGCCGCAATGGCTCCTCAAGTGCTGGCGCCTTTTTGCTGCAAGGCGCGCCTTACCCGCTCAAGGCGTAGAAGATACAATTGGCTTTTCGCTTGATCTGATTGCGAACTTATTTGGCGCACCTGGGGAAACTAGCCTGCTCACGAGATCGGTTGTCGCAACTGGATAGCGGCGCGTCATACTTGACGCAAAAAAAGTTCGGTTTCAAACTGAGACACTATCAGCCAACGGCAGCTCTGGATTCCGAGCTCGCCGTCGGCGCCGCGGAATGACAGGGTCGGGGCCGCTTACCCGGCATCGGACACCCTGCCCCTACACCACCACCGTGATCGCCTGCGCCGCCCGCGTCAGGCCGGTGTAGAGCCACCGTGCCCGGTGCTCGCGGAAGGCGAACGATTCGTCGAACAGCACCACCTTGTCCCACTGCGAGCCTTGCGCTTTGTGCACGGTGAGCGCGTAGCCGTAGGTGAACTCGTCGGTCTCGCGGCGCAGGAACGCCGGGATCTCCTCCTCGGACCCGGAGATCACGGCGCGTAAAACCTTGATGTCGACGGCGCGCTTGCGCGTGCCCCCGTCGTCCTCGGGCACCACGTCGAGGCGGATCGTGTCGGGGCGGGGCGGGGCGCGCAGGGCCTGCACGGTCCAGGTCGAGCCGTTGAGCAGGCCCTTGGTGCGGTCGTTGCGCAGGCAGACCAGCTTCTCGCCCACCGCCGGCATCGGGTCGACGTGGCCGGCGAGCTCCCGCAGCCGCCCGTTGTAGAGCCGGCGGGTCTTGTTCATGCCCACCAGCACCTGGTCGCAATCGAGCACCTGGGTCGGGTCGATCGACCGGCGCGAGACCACGCGGCTGGCGCCGTACGCGCCGAGCTCGAGTCGGCCGCCCTCGCGCACCGTCATCGCCATGCGGACGATCGGGTCGTCCTTGGCCTGGCGGTGGACCTCGGTGAGCATCACGTCGGGCTCGGCCTCGGTGAAGAAGCCGCCGCCGCGCACCGGCGGGAGCTGGGCCGGGTCGCCGAGCACCAGCACCGGCTTGTCGAACGACAGCAGGTCGTGGCCGAGGTCGGAGTCGACCATCGAGCACTCGTCGATGACGATGAGGTCGGCCTTGGCCGCCGGCCCGGCGCGGTTGAGGGAGAAGGCGGGGCCGCCCTCTTCCGTCTCCTTGGTGCGGTAGATCAGCGAGTGGATCGTCGCGGCGTCCGCGCAGCCCTTCTGCCGCATCACCGAGGCCGCCTTGCCGGTGAAGGCGCCGAACACGACGGAGCCCTCGACGTCGTCGGCGATGCGGCGGGCGAGCGTGGTCTTGCCGGTGCCGGCGTAGCCGAACAGCCGGAAGACCTGGGCGGCGCCCTTGTCCTTGCGCCAGGCCGCGATGGCCTTCAGCGCCGCGTCCTGCTGCGGGGCGAAGTGCTTGGGCGTGTGCGAGTGGTTGGGCAAGTGATCGGGCAAGTGATCGGGCAAGTGGTTGGATAGGTCCTCGTGCAAGGGCTTGTGCAAGGGCTTGTGCTTGTGCGCGTCCTCGGCGCGGTCGTCGCTCACGGCCAGCGCACGGTGGGCGGCAGCGAGGACAGGATCGAGGCGACGTTCCCGCCGGTCTTCAGGCCGAAGATCGTGCCGCGGTCGTGCAGCAGGTTGAACTCGACGTAGCGCCCGCGCCGCACCTGCTGCTCCAGCCGGTCCTCCTCGGTCCACGGCGTCGCGACGTTGCGCCGGACGATCTCGGGATAGGCCGCGAGGAAGGCGCCGCCGACGTCGCGGGTGTAGGCGAGGTCGGCCTGCGGGTCGCCGGTCCAGTGGTAGTCGTAGAAGATCCCGCCGACGCCGCGGGGCTCCTTGCGGTGCGGCAGGTAGAAGTACTCCTCGCACCACCGCTTGTACCTGTCGTAATCCGCAGCAGGAGCGTGGGCATCGCACGCCGCCTTGAGGCAGGAGTGGAAGTGCTGCGTGTCGGGGTCGTCCTGCGTGCGCCGGCGCTCCAGCACGGGGGTGAGGTCGGCGCCGCCGCCGAACCACGTCTTCGTGGTCACCACGAAGCGGGTGTTCATGTGCACCGTCGGCACGTTCGGGTTCCACGGATGCGCGATCAGCGAGATGCCGGTGGCGAAGAAGCGCGGGTCCTCGGCGGCCCCCGGCATCTGCGCGCGGAATTCCGGCGCGAACTCGCCGTGGACCGCCGAGACGTGGACGCCTGCCTTCTCGAACACCCGGCCGTGCAGCATCGCCATGGTGCCGCCGCCGCCCGGGAGGCCGGTGTGGTCGGTGCGCTCCCAGGGGGTCTTCTTGAAGGTCTGCGCAGCGTCCGGCGCGTCCGGGTGGAAGGGGCCGCTCGCGTCGGCCTCCAGCGTTTCGAGCGCGGCGACGATGCGGTCGCGCAGCGTCGTGAACCACGCGGTCGCCTCGGCCTTGAGCGCCGTGATGTCGGCCTCGGGCAGACGGGGGAGGGCGGGTGTGTCCGGCATCGTCATGGAGGCGGATGTCCCATTCCGCTCACCCGCCGTCAATTCACCGACGGCGAAACCGGGCCGCACCCCTCGCTTGACTTCGAGCACGCTCGAAGTCGTAGCCTCCAGAACATCGTGCCGAGGGCCAAAGGGTCCCAGGAGCACGGGGTGCATGCGGATCGGCGAACTCGCGCGACGCTCTCGGCTGACGGGCCACACCATCCGCTACTACGAGCGGATCGGGCTGCTGCCGTTCGTTGGCCGCGATGCCTCCGGGCATCGGGACTACGACGCGTCGATCCTGACCTGGATCGGCTTCCTCGACCGCCTCAAGACCACCGGCATGCCGATCCGGACGATGCTCGAATACGCGGCCCTGCGGCAGGCCAGACCGGCGACGGCCCCGGACCGCAGGCTGCTGCTCGAACGGCATCGCGTGCAGGTCCGCGCGCACGTCGCCGCGTTGCGGGAGGCCCTGACGGTCCTGGACACGAAGATCGCCGGCTATGCCGACACCACCGAAGGGATGAACGATGACGACGGACCAGCAGAACCCGACGACGGAAAGCCGCTACGCGCGCGGCGCCCGCGCGCTTGCTGAGATCGACGGGAAGGGCGGGGAGCACGTGGTGGCGGCGCTCGCCGACATCGCGCCGGACTTCGCCCGCTACCTGATCGAGTTCCCGTTCGGCGACATATACAGCCGCCCCGGCCTCGACCTGCGGTCGCGCGAGATCGCCACGATCGCGGCGCTGACCACGCTGGGCAACGCCGCCCCGCAACTGAAGGTGCACATCGCGGCGGGGCTGAACGTCGGCCTGTCTCGCGACGAGATCGTCGAGACCATCATGCAGATGGCGGTCTATGCCGGCTTCCCGGCCGCCCTCAACGGCCTGTTCGCCGCCAAGGAGGTCTTCGCGGCGCGCGCGACGGCCTGAAGCCGACCGCGCGCCGCGACCACCGGATGCGGTGGGGTTCGCGATCAGCCGATCTGCTGGCTCTGGGCGCCGCTGTCGGGGCGTGCCGGGCCGAGCACCGGCTCCTGGCCCATCGGCGCGTTCTGGACGACGTTGTAGACGCCCTTGCCGTCGAGCGACGGGCCGCTGGTCCAGCGCCCCTCGGGGGCCGGGGAGCCTTCGACGCCGGTGGCGAAGAAGCTGTAATTGTACTTCTGGTGCTCCTCGCTCTGCGGGAAGCTGTTCGGGATCGGCAGCGAGCCCTCGTAGCCCCCCAGCTCCTCGATCACCGCGAGCCATTGCTGCTGGTGCATCGTGTCGCGTGCGATGAGGAAGCTCCACATGTCCTTCATGCCGGGATCGTTGGTCGCGTTCGACAGCCGGACCGCGAGCACCCGCCCCGTCGTCTCGGCGGCGACGTTGCAGTACATGTCGGCAGCGAGGTTCCCGCTCGCGTAGACGTGGCTCATGTCGAAGGGCACGCCCTCGCAATTAGCCGGGAAGGCGGCCATGCCGGTCGAGAGTAGGTGCCGGTGCAGCATGCCCTCGACCACGTGGCGCGGGTTCTCTCCGCCCATGACGGCGCCGACCACCTTGTCGGCGACGCCCGCTTCCTGAAGCTTGGTCGGCGCGTTCTCGAGGTTCATCGCGACGGCGGTCGCCAGCATCTCGATATGGCCCATCTCCTCGGTCGCCGTGTTGAGGAGCATGTCCCGATACTTCGTCGTCGGCCCGCGGGAGCCCCACGCCTGGAAGAAGTACTGCATGCAGACGCGGATCTCGCCCTCGATGCCGCCGATGGCCTGCTGCAGCATGCGCGCGTAGACCGGGTCCGGGCTCTCGACCTTGACAGGATACTGGAGCCGCTTGTCGACATAGAACATATGTTATTTCCTTCGTGGAAAGTTGAGTGAACGACAAGCAAAGATGATCCCGCGCCTCTCGACGCGAAGTTCGCTCGTCTTACCCCCTGAAACCTTGGTTTTCTGAATCGGTTCACGCCGTCACGGCAGAAATATCCTCCGCCGCCCCGCGTCTCTCGCCTGCTTCACCTGCCTGCGCGGGCCGCAGGAGACCGTTCGCCCTCTGGAGGTGCGGCGGGCATCGCGTGCGGTTCAGGGCGTGAGACCAGCCCTTAGGACGACCCCTTGCGCGGTCCCTTGCCCGGCTCCTTGCCGGATCGCCTCGCCGCAGATCATCGCCGCGGCCACGGCGACGTTGAGCGAGCGCATGCCCTCTCGGATCGGCACCACCACCCGCGCGTCGGCCGCCGCGTGGACCGCCCCGGGGACGCCGGCCGATTCGCGCCCCATCAGGACGCAGTCGCCGTCGCGGAAGGCGAAGTCCGTGTAGGGCAAGGCGCCCGCGGTGGTGGCGAGCACCAGGCGGATGCCCTCCTGCACGCGCCACGCCGAGAACGCCGCCCAGGAGCGGTGCCGGGTGATCGCGACGTGGTCGAGGTAGTCCAGCCCCGAGCGGCGCAGGTGCCGGTCGGACACGTCGAAGCCCGCCGGCTCGATGATCTCGACGGCGAGCCCGAGGCAGGCCGCCATGCGCAGCAGCGTGCCGGTGTTCTGTGGGATGTCGGGCTGGTAGAGCGCGAGGCGGAGCATGGCCAAAGGGGATATCCGCTCCGGCCCCGCCGACCAATCCGCCTCGGCGAGGCTGGCCGACCGGCGCCCGCGCATGGCAGCCCCGACGCGCTGCGGCATCGCCTCCCGCTTGGCCGGGACCGCGGCGCGCTTACATGAGGATCACGCCTCCCCGACGCAAAGCACCCGCAAAACCATGTTCCTCGACTGGCTCGAGCGCCGCATCGACCCGTTCGCGCCCTTCGACGCGGAGCGGATGCCGCCCAGCACCGTGCTGGGCTTCGCCGCGTTCTACCTGCGGCCGATGCGGGCCGCCCTCGCCGCCCTGTTCGTCATCGCTGTGGTGGCGGGCACGGTCGAGGCCTCGCTCTACCTGCTGATGCGCTGGTTCATCGACCTGATGAACGGCGCCGACCGCACGACCCTGCTGCAGGAGCACGGGCTCGGGCTGGCGCTCGCCGCCCTGTTCCTCGTGGTCGTGCGCCCGATCACGATCTGGCTGCACGAGGTCGCCTCGAACCAGCTCATCGTGCCGCAGACCACCAACCAGGTCCGCTGGCGCACCCACCTTTATACCCTCGGCCACTCGCTCTCGTACTTCCAGGGCGACTTCGCCGGCCGCCTTGCCAACCGCATCGTGCAGGTCGGCCCGGCGGTGCGCGAGATCGCGGTCGTGTTCATCGACACCTTGCTCTACGTGGCGATCTACGCGATCACCGCGGTCGGGCTGTTCTCGTCGATCTCGGTGTGGCTGGCCCTACCGGTCGTCGTCTGGATCGCGGCCTACGCCGCGCTGACGGCGTGGTTCGTGCCCCGCGCCCGAGAACGGTCGCACCGCACCGCCGAGACCCGCTCGGCGCTGGTCGGCCGCGTGGTCGACAGCTACACCAACATCCTCACCGTCAAGCTCTTCGCCCGCGACCGCGAGGAGCGCGCCGCCGTGCGCGAGGCGATCGACAGCAACACTCGGACCTACCTGCACCAGTTCCGGCTGGTGACGCTGACGACGACCCTGCTCGGCATCCTCAACAGCGCCCTGCTGCTGGCCACCGGCAGCCTGTGCCTCGTGCTGTGGCAGCGCGGCGGCATGACGACGGGGGAGGCCGCCGCCGGCCTCGCCCTGGTGCTGCGCCTGCTCGCGATGTCGGGCTGGGTCATGCAAACCGTGCGCGGCGTGTTCGAGAACGTCGGCGTGATCCAGGAGAGCATGCAGACGATCAGCCGTCCGCACGGGCTCGTCGATGCGCCCGACGCCGCCGTGCTGAAGGTCGCGGGCGGCGACATCCGCTTCGAGAACGTCGGCTTCCATTACGGGCGTGGCGACGCCAACGTGATCGAGAACCTGTCGCTCCACATCCGGGCCGGCGAGAAGGTCGGCCTCGTCGGCGTCAGCGGCGCGGGCAAGACCACGATCACCTCGCTCTTGCTGCGCCTGCACGACGTCGAGAGCGGCCGCATCACCGTCGACGGCCAGGACATCGCGCGCGTCACGCAGGATTCGCTGCGCGGCGCCATCGCCATGGTCAGCCAGGACACCTCGTTGCTGCACCGCTCGATCCGCGACAACATCGCCTACGGCCGCCCCGACGCGACCATGGACGCGGTCGCCCGCGCCGCCGAGCTGGCGCATGCCGACGCCTTCATCCACGACCTCGTCGATCACAAGGGCCGGCGCGGCTACGACGCCCAGGTCGGCGAGCGTGGGGTGAAGCTCTCGGGCGGCCAGCGCCAGCGCATCGCCATCGCCCGGGTGATCCTCAAGGACGCTCCCGTGCTGATCCTCGACGAGGCGACGTCGGCGCTGGATTCCGAGGTCGAGGCGGCGATCCAGGAGAGCCTCGACACCCTGATGCAGGGCAAGACCGTGCTCGCCATCGCCCACCGGCTCTCGACCATCGCGGCGCTCGACCGCCTCGTGGTCATCGACGAGGGCCGCATCGTGGAGGAAGGGACGCATGCCGAGCTGATCGGCCAGGGCGGTCTCTACGCCCGCCTGTGGGAGCGGCAATCGGGCGGCTTCCTGCCCGACCGGGCGCCCAAACCCGAGGCCCGTCAGATTTCCGACGCGTTGCCGGGGTAGGTCTCGTCGATCACGCGCGCTTCCCTCCCCCGCGGCGGGGGAGGGTGGGCCTCGCGTGAGCGAGGGTCGGGAGAGGGGAACCAACCTCTCCGGATACGGTGCTCCCCTCTCCCGACCCGCTTCGCGGGCCACCCTCCCCCGCAGAGGGGGGAGGGAAGGTCGGCTCTGAGCAACGTCCAAATCGAGAGACCAAGACATGCCGGCATTCGGCCTCGCGGCGTCCGCCGTTGAGGGACGGCCCCCGTTTCGCCGGCCCTGGATCACGGAGCTGCGCGCGACGCTCGCGCTCGCCGCCCCCCTCGTCTTTACCAATCTCGCCCAACACGGGCTGATCACCGCCGACACGGTGATGCTCGGGCGACTCGGAGCCTCCGAGCTCGCCGCGGCGACGCTCGCCACCAGCCTGTACTTCATCCTGTTCATCTGCGGCATCGGCCTGACCTCGGCGGTGGCGCCTCTGATCGCGGAGGCGCTCGGGCGCGACCGCACCGATTCGGACGCCGTGCGCCGCATCGTGCGCGCCGGCTTCTGGGCCGCGACCCTCGTCGCGATCCCGCTGATGCTCGGCCTGTGGCACACGCAGGCGTTGCTCGAAGCGATCGGCGAGCCGCCGGCGCTGGCCGAGGCCGCCGGCCGCTACATGCGGGCGCTGCAATGGGCGATGTGGCCGGCTCTGCTGTTCATGGTCATGCGCGGCGCCTTCGCGGCGCTGGAACGCCCGAACTGGCCGCTGGCCGCCAGCCTGTTGGCGTTACCGGTCAACGTCGGCCTCGGGATCTGGCTCGCCTTCGAGGGGCCCGGGCGCCTCGGCATGGGCTTGGTCGGGGTCGGCATCGCCACCACCTGCGCGGCGTCCTTCACGCTCCTCGTGCTCGTCGCGGTGATCCTACGCGACCGCGGCCTGCGACAGTACCGGCTGCTCCATCGGGTCTGGCGCTTCGATGCGGCGCGGCTCTCCGCCCTGTTCCGCCTCGGCCTGCCGATGGCGGGAACAGGCCTGGCCGAGGCCGGGCTGTTCGAGGCGGCGGTGCTCGGCATGGGCCTGTTCGGCGCGGCGCAGCTCGCCGCGCACGCGGTGGCGATCCAGATCGCGGCGCTCTGCTTCATGGTCCCGAACGGGGTCGCGCAGGGCGCCACCGTGCGCATCGGCCTGCGGCACGGTGCGCACGACCGCGCCGGAGTGCGGCTCGCCGGCCGCGTCGCGCTGGGACTCGGCTTCGGCTTCATGCTGGTCTGCGCCAGCCTCCAACTCGGCGCGCCGCGCCTGCTGATCGGGCTGTTCCTCGACGTCGACGCACCCGCCAACGCGTCGGTGATGCCCTACGCGGTGGGCTTCCTCGGCTTCGCGGCCATGTTCGCCGTAGCCGACGGGGTGCAGTCGGTCGCCCTCGGCATGCTGCGCGGCCTGCAGGACACGAAGGTGCCGATGTGGATCGCCGTCGGCGGCTACTGGGGCGTCGGCGTGCCTGCCGGCGCGGCGCTGGCCTGGGGCGCGGGGCTGCAGGGCTACGGGATCTGGCTCGGCTTCTGCGCCGGCCTGTTCGTGGTGGCGGTTCTGCTCACCGCGCGCTGGCGCCGGCTGACCGCCCTACCGCCGGCGCGGTAGGACGACACGATAGGAAGGCCGATCCGTGTCGCGAGGAACGCCGCTCCGTGTCGCCCTACCGCGCAGCTTGGCTTGACTTCGGGCGACGTGCGGTCGCATTGCACAGATTAGAACGATGATGCTCTGGTCCACCCTGCGCGGGCGGCCCGACGCGTCGGGCGTGCCCGGAATTCCATCCGCTCGGGAGCGCTCCACCGACCCGCCCGACGCCACGACACCGGGCGACGGCACACTGGGAGATTGACGACCTTGGCGAACACCTCCGCCGCCGCGTCCACCGGCACAGCCGCCCCGGACGGAACCCGCCGCGACTTCATGTTCCTAGCCACGGGCGCAGGCCTCGCGGTCGGCGTCGGCGCCGTCGCATGGCCCTTCGTCGCCTCGATGGCACCGGACGCCGCGACCATCGCCGCCGGCGCGCCGATCGACGTGGACCTGACCCCGATCACCGACGGCCAGATCGTCAACGTGTTCTGGCGCGGCAAGCTGATCTTCGTCCGCAAGCTCACCGAGAAAGAGGTGACGGACATGAAGGCGATTCCAGAGGGCCAGCTTTCCGATCCGGCCCCCTTCGGCGCGCGGGTCAAGAAGGGCCACGACCAGTGGCTCGTGGTCTACGGCAACTGCACCCACCTCGGCTGCGTGCCGATCGGCCACCAGGGCAACTTCGAGGGCTGGGCCTGCCCCTGCCACGGCTCGCAGTTCGACGCCGTCGGCCGTGTCCGCCGCGGCCCCGCCCCGATCAACCTTCCGATCCCGCCCTACTCCTTCCAGACCGACGCGAAGATCCGCATCGGCGAGGAAGCCAAGGCCGCGGCCTGAGACACGAGGGACATCCCATGAGCGCTCACGCCAACGCCTACGTCCCCAAGAGCCGCGTCGCGAAGTGGTTCGAGGCGCGCCTGCCCATCGTCGGGCTGGTGCATTCCTCGTTCGTCGCCTTCCCGGTGCCGCGCAACCTGAACTACTTCTGGACCTTCGGCGCCATCCTGATGGCGTTCCTCGGCATCCAGATCGTCACCGGCGTCTGGCTCGCCATGCATTACGAGCCCTCGGCGACCCAGGCGTTCAACTCCGTCGAGCACATCATGCGCGATGTGAACTACGGCTGGCTGCTGCGCTACGCACACGCCAACGGCGCTTCGATGTTCTTCGTCGCCGTCTACGTGCACATCTTCCGGGCGCTGTATTACGGGTCGTACAAGGCCCCGCGCGAGGTGCTCTACATCCTCGGCGTGATCATCTATCTCCTGATGATGGCCACCGCCTTCCTCGGCTACACCCTGCCGTGGGGCCAGATGAGCTTCTGGGGCGCCACCGTCATCACCAACATCCTCGCCGCGATCCCCGTGGTCGGCGACACCATCCAGAGCCTGCTCTGGGGCGGCTATTCGGTCGGCAACCCGACGATCAACCGCTTCTTCTCGCTGCACTACCTGCTGCCATGGATGATCGTCGGCGTCGTGGTGCTCCACGTCTGGGCGCTGCACGTCACCGGCCAGAACAACCCGACCGGCATCCCGATCAAGTCCTCGAAGGACGCGGTGCCCTTCACCCCCTACGCCACGATCAAGGACGTGTTCGCCGTGGTGGTGTTCATGATCCTGTTCGCGTGGTTCATCTTCTACCAGCCGAACTACCTCGGCCACGCCGACAACTACGTCCCGGCCAACCCCGCCGTGACCCCGGCCCACATCGTGCCCGAATGGTACTTCCTGCCGTTCTACGCGATCCTGCGCGCGGTGCCCTCGAAGCTCGGCGGCGTCATCCTGATGTTCTCGGCGGTGCTGATCCTGGCGCTCGCGCCCTGGCTCGACACGTCGCGGGTGCGCTCGTGCAACTACCGCCCGATCTATCGCCAGTTCTTCTGGCTGTTCCTCGCGGTCACGGTCATCCTCGGCTGGCTCGGCGCCAAGCCGCCGGAGGGCGGCTACGTCATCGCCTCGCAGATCTGCACCTTCTACTACTTCGCCCACTTCCTTCTCGTCATGCCGATCGTCGGCCTGATCGAGACCCCGAAGGCGCTGCCCGGATCGATCCTGGAGAGCGTCACCGGGCCGGGCAAGCAGGTGAGCGGGTCGGGGATGCCGGCGGGCGCCGCCGCGGCGCCGACCACCAAGGGCTGAGGGCAGGACCGGAACCGACGATGAAACTCTCGAGCCTTCTCGCCGCCTCCCTGCTGGCGCTTTCCCTCGGCGCCCCGCTGGGCTCCTCGGCGGCCTCCGCCGAGGACGCCCACGGCGGCAACCAGCCGCCCCGCCTGAAGTGGAGCTACGCCGGCGTGTTCGGCCGGTTCGACCAGGCCCAGCTCCAGCGCGGCTTCCAGGTCTACAAGGAGGTCTGCTCCGCCTGCCACTCGATGAAGCTCGTGGACTTCCGCAACCTCGCGGAGGAGGGCGGCCCCGACTTCTCGGAGAGCCAGGTCAAGGCGCTGGCCGCGACCTACCAGGTCAAGGACGGCCCCAACGACGCGGGCGAGATGTTCGAGCGGCCCGGCCGCCCGGCCGACAAGTTCCCGCCGCCCTTCCCGAACGACCAGGCGGCCGCCGCGGCCAACGGCGGCAAGGCGCCGCCGGACTTCTCGGTGCTCGCCAAGGCCCGCACCTTCGAGCGCGGCTTCCCGTGGTTCATCACCGATGCGCTCCCCTTCGTGGGCTATTCCGAGCAGGGCGTGGACTACATCCACGCGGTGCTGAACGGCTACGAGGAGCCCCCGAAGGGCACCGAGGTGCCGGACGGGGTGCACTACAACAAGTACTATCCCGGCCACCTGATCGCGATGCCGAACCCGATCAGCGACGGGCAGGTCACCTACGCCAAGAACGAGGCCGGCCAGCCGGTCGTGCCGGAGACGGTCGACCAGTACACCCGGGACGTCGCGGCCTTCATGGCCTGGGCCGCGGAGCCGCACATGATGGCGCGCAAGGCGCTCGGCCTGCGGGTGATCCTGTTCCTGATCCTGCTCTCGGGCCTGCTCTACTACGTCAAGAAGCGCGTCTGGGCCGACGTCGGCGGCGAGGTCCACGGCCTCCAGCCCGAGCTGCACAAGGCGGGCTGATCGCGCGATCGATCCACGGACGACCGAACGGGTCCCTCGCGGGGCCCGTTCGCGTTTTTGCGCCGCACGCGGATCGTGATAGCGGGTCGCGGAGATCTCGACCTCGCCGAGACCTGCGCGGGTCCCTTCTCCCAGGGGGAGAAGGACAGGATGAGGGGCGTGAGCTTTCCGGAGAGATCACGGCCCTCACCCCAACCCTCTCTCCCTGGCAGAGAGAGCTCCGTCGCGGATCCCGTACCCCACCAGTCTCAACGGACGAACGACATGACGGCAGCGGTGCTCGGTGTGATGGGCGGGTCCGGGGTCTACGACCTGCCGGGGCTCGAGGACGTGCGCGAGGAGCGGGTCGCCTCGCCCTGGGGCGAGCCGTCCGACGCCCTGCGGATCGGGCACGTCGGCGACACCAAAGTGGTGTTCCTGGCCCGGCACGGGCGCGGGCACCGGCTCTCGCCCACCGGCATCGACTACCGCGCCAACATCGACGCGATGAAGCGGGCCGGCGTCACCGACCTCGTCTCGCTGTCGGCCTGCGGCTCGTTCCGCAACGAGCTGCATCCGGGCCTGTTCGTGCTCGTCGATCAGTTCGTGGACCGGACGGTGGGGCGTCCGTCTTCGTTCTTCGGCAACGGCTGCGTCGCCCACGTCTCGCTCGCCCACCCGGTCGGCCCGAACCTGCAGAAGCGGATCGCGAACGCGGCCGAGGCCGAGGGGATCGCGGTGCACCGCGGCGGCACCTACGTCTGCATGGAGGGGCCGCAATTCTCCTCGCTCGCCGAATCGAAGAGCTACAAGGCGCAAGGGTTCGACGTGATCGGCATGACCAACATGCCCGAGGCCAAGCTCGCCCGCGAGGCCGAGATCACCTACGCCACCATCGCGATGGTCACCGATTTCGACTGCTGGCATCCGGGCCACGACGCGGTCGACGTGGCCGCCGTCGTCGCAGTGGCGCGGGCCAACGCCGACAAGGCCGCCCGCCTCGTGGCGCGGCTCGCCCGCGACCTGCCCGCGACCCGCGAGGATTGCCCAGCGGGCTCGCACCGGGCGCTCGACGGCGCGATCATGACGGCGCCGTCCCACCGCGACCCGGAGCTGCTGGCCAAGCTCGACGCGGTGGCGGGGCGCGTGCTCAACGGTTGAGCAGCCCCTTTCCCCGGCGACGGCTTCCGCACTAGAAGGCACCAAAGCCGGCCGCGTCGGCCCGGCCAACGAAAAATCACGAAGCCCATGCGCAGCGCCAGCATCAGCCGGAAGACGGCGGAGACCGACGTCTCGGTCTCGATCGACCTCGACGGCACCGGCAAGATCGGGATCGCCACCGGCGTCGGCTTCCTCGACCACATGCTGGAGCTCTTCGCCCGGCACGGGCTGTTCGACGTCGAGGCCCGGGTGACCGGCGACCTGCACGTCGACCAGCACCACACGGTGGAGGATTGCGGCATCGCGCTGGGCCAGGCCTTCGCGAAAGCGCTCGGCGACAAGCGCGGGATCGCGCGCTACGCCGACATCCACATGCCGATGGACGAGACCCTGAGCCGCGTCGCGATCGACATCTCGGGCCGGCCGTTCCTGGTGTTCCGCACCGCGTTCCGCGTCGAGAAGATCGGCGCCTTCGACACCGAACTGGTGCGCGAGTGGTTCCAGGCCTTCGCCATGAACGCCGGCATCACGCTCCACGTCGAGACGCTCTACGGCGACAACGCCCACCACATCGCCGAGAGCTGCTTCAAGGGGCTGGCCCGCGCCTTGCGGAAGGCGGTCGCGGTCGATCCTCGGGAGGAGGGGCGGGTGCCCTCGACCAAAGGTTCGCTTTAGGTCGGGGTTCGCTCTGGGCCGGGGTTCGCTCTAGGGTTACCGGCGCGTTCGCGAAGGTTGCGCCAGTTCGAAGGCGTGACGGGGGAGGAAGAGGGTCGCCATGAGGATGCGCAGCTACACGCTCCATCTGCCGCACGAGGCCCGCCCCGGCGAGGCGCACGACCTGGACCGGGCGCAGCTGGTGCCGGACGGGTTCTCAGGCACGGCCTTCGCCTTCTCGGTCCTGTGGTTCCTGTATCACCGCCTCTGGCTCGCCGCCCTGCTCGTCCTCGCCGGGCTCGGCGCCACGGCCCTCGTCGGCTACGGCCTCGGCCTGTCGCCGGCGGCCGGCACCGTCATCACGCTGCTGGTCCTGGTCCTGATCGGGCTCGAGGCGTCCTCGCTCCGGCGCTGGACGCTTGCCCGCAACGGCCGGCCGGCGCGCGACGCGGTGGTGGCCTTCAATGCCGACGAGGCCGAGGCCAAGGCGATGACGCGCTGGCTCGACCCCGCCCGCACGCCGAGTGTGCGAACCTCGACCGAGTTCGCCGGCGCCCGCGCGGTCGAGCCGGTGATCGGCCTGTTCCCGGCGCAGGGCGGCCGGTGAGCGTCTTCAAGGGACAGAGACCGTGAGCGCCGAGACCGTCGCGATCATCGATTACGGGTCGGGCAACCTGCACTCGGCGGCCAAGGCCTTCGAGCGGGCCGCCCGCGAAGCCGGCCTGCCTGAGACCCGCATCGTCGTCACCGGCGATCCGGATGCGGTCGCGCGCGCCGACCGGATCGTGCTCCCCGGCGTCGGCGCCTACGCCGACTGCCGCCGCGGGCTCGACGCCGTCCCCGGCCTCGTGGAGGCGATGGGCGAGGCGGCGATCGGATCGGGGCGCCCGTTCCTCGGCATCTGCGTCGGCATGCAGCTCATGGCCACCCGCGGCCTCGAATACGAGACCACGGACGGCCTCGGCTGGATCTCGGGCGACGTCGGGCCGATCCGGCCGTCGGATCCCGCCTTGAAGATCCCGCACATGGGCTGGAACACCCTGGCGCCGGCACGCGACCATCCCCTGCTCGACGGCATCCGCACCGGGCCGGACGGGCTGCACGCCTACTTCGTGCACAGCTTCGCCCTCAAGGCCGATCGCCCGGACGAGGTCGTCGCCGAGGCGGAATACGGCGGTCCCGTCACCGCGATGGTGGCGCGCGACAACCTCGCCGGCACGCAATTCCACCCGGAGAAGAGCCAGAATCTCGGGCTGGCCCTGCTCGCGAACTTTCTGCGCTGGCGTCCGTAGATGCCGCGTCCTCCATCGACCGCCCAGAAGAAACGAGCGTCCGCGTGATCCTGTATCCGGCCATCGATCTCAAGGAAGGACATTGCGTCCGGCTCGTGCAGGGCGACATGGCGCAGGCCGTGGTGTTCAACGACGACCCGGCCGCGCAGGCCCGGGCGTTCGCCGACCAGGGCTTCTCCTGGCTGCACGTGGTCGACCTCGACGGCGCCTTCGCCGGCGCGCCGATGAACGCGGCCGCGGTCGACGCGATCCTGGCCGAGATCGACATCCCGGTGCAGCTCGGCGGCGGCATCCGCGAGATGCGGACGCTGGAGGGCTGGCTCGAGAAGGGCGTCGCCCGGGTGATCATCGGCACGGCAGCCGTGCGCGACCCGGCCTTCGTCCACGAGGCGGCGCGGCGCCATCCGGGCAAGATCGCGGTGGGCATCGACGCCAAGGACGGGCGCGTCGCGGTGGCGGGCTGGGCCGAGACCTCCAGCATGACGGCGGAAGACCTCGGCCGCCGTTTCGAGGATGCCGGCGTCTCGGCGATCATCTACACCGACATCGCCCGCGACGGCATCCTGAAGGGCCTCAACATCGAGATGACGGTGGCGCTCGCCGAAGCCGTGAGCATCCCGGTGATCGCCTCGGGCGGCCTCGCCTCGATCGAGGACGTGCACCGCCTGCTCGAGCCCGATTGCGCGATGCTGGCCGGCGCCATCACCGGCCGCGCCCTCTACGACGGCCGCATCGACCCGCGGGCGGCGCTGTTCGCGATCAAGGCCGCGCGCGGCAACGCCGCCTCGTGATAGTCTCGCCCGGTCAAGGATTTGCCGGGAGGCTGCGATGACGGCTTTGGCGAAGGCGGCGCGACCGGCGGAGGCCGGAACGGCCTACGCGGACGATTTCTACACCTGGACGCAGGAGCAGAGCGCGCGCCTCCGGGCCGGCGACCTGACCGCCCTCGATCTGCAGAACCTCGCCGAGGAGATCGAGAGCTTGGGCAAGAGCGAGTTCAACAGCCTCGTCAGCGCGTGGCGCGTCCTCCTCCTGCACATGCTGAAGTTCGATCATCAGCCGGCGCGCCGAACGCGGTCCTGGACGCTGTCGATCAAGGAGCAGTGCAAGGAGGCATCCTTCGTGCTGAAGGACAACCCCGGCCTCAAGAGCCGGTTGGACGAGGCGCTCGAACGCGCCTACGACACGGCCCGGTTGAAGGCGGCGCGGGAGACCCGGCTGCCCCTCGCGACCTTCCCCGAGACCTGCCCCTACACCCGCGACGAGATGCTGACGCGTCCCTTCGCGATCGACCCCGACGACACGACCGCCTGAAGGGCCGCCCCCGTGCTCAAGACCCGCATCATCCCCTGCCTCGACGTCAAGGACGGCCGCGTCGTCAAGGGCGTGAAGTTCCTCGAGCTGCGCGACGCGGGCGATCCGGTGGAGGCGGCCAAGGCCTACGACGCGGCCGGCGCCGACGAGCTCTGCTTCCTCGACATCACCGCGAGCCACGAGGCGCGCGGCACCCTGCTCGACGTGGTGAGCCGCACGGCGGAGGCCTGCTTCATGCCGCTCACCGTCGGCGGCGGCGTGCGGGCGGTGACGGACGTGCGCGCGCTGCTGCTCGCCGGCGCCGACAAGGTCGCGATCAACACGGCGGCCGTGAACGACCCCGACCTCGTGGCGCGGGCCGCGGAGAAGTTCGGCGCGCAATGCGTCGTGGTGGCGATCGACGCCAAGCGCACCTCGGCGCCGGGCGAGCCGGACGCGTGGCAGATCTTCACCCATGGCGGCCGCACCCCCACCGGCCTCGACGCGATCGCCTTCGCCCGCACGGTGGCGGCCAAGGGGGCGGGCGAGCTGCTCGTCACCTCGATGGACCGGGACGGGACGCGCTCGGGCTACGACCTCGCGCTGATCCGCGCCATCGCCGACGCGGTGACCGTGCCGGTGATCGCCTCTGGCGGCGTCGGCGGGCTCGACGACCTCGTGGCCGGCGTCGCCGAGGGCCATGCCAGCGCGGTGCTGGCGGCCTCGATCTTCCATTTCGGGCAGCACAGCGTCGCCGAGGCCAAGGTGCACATGGCGGCGGCCGGCCTCGCCATGCGGCTGGACGCCTGAACCCGGTCCCATGCGGTGAACCCATTCCCATAGCAGGGCCTGGGCATGGCACGATCCGGAACCATTTTTCCGACAATTCCGGCCGGCCGTCGCGGAAATGCGGGTGGCGACGCGCTCCTGCGCCGGCTCCCCGCTTGCCCGGCGCCCGCCGTTGACGCAGGTTCCGGCGACGGCATCGTCGCCTTCGAACCCTGCCGCACGGGTCTTGTATGTCCGCCTACACCCTCGACGACCTCGCACGCCTCGTGGCGAGCCGCGCCGGCACCGCGCCCGACCAGTCCTACACGGCCAAGCTGCTCGCCGGCGGCCCGGCCAAGGCCGCCAAGAAGCTCGGCGAGGAGGCGGTGGAGGCCGCCATCGCCGCGGTGCAGGGGGACAAGGCCGGCCTGACCAACGAGGCGGCGGACGTGCTCTACCACCTCGTCGTGCTGCTGCGCGCCGGGGGCGTCGAGCTGTCGGCGGTGATGGCGGAGCTGGAACGCCGCACCGCGCAGAGCGGCATCGCCGAGAAGGCGTCGAGGCCGCCGGCATGAAGGCGGCCGCGCTCGCCCCCGGCCAGAATCCGGTGACGGGGCAGAACCCGGTCACGGGCGACGGGCCCGAGCGGATCTCGCCCTATCGCCTGTTCAGCCGCGAATCCTGGGCGCAGCTGCGCGCCGACACGCCGCTCACCCTGACGCAGGAGGACGTGGAGCGCCTGCAATCGCTGAACGACCCGATCTCGCTGGAGGAGGTGGTCGCGATCTACCTGCCGCTGTCGCGGCTGCTCTCGCTCTACGTTGCGGCGAGCCAGGGGCTGTTCAAGGCGACCCAGCGCTTCCTGATGGCCGAGCGCGAGACCAAGGCGCCCTACATCATCGGGCTCGCCGGCTCCGTGGCGGTGGGCAAGTCGACCACGGCCCGCGTGCTCACCGCGCTGCTCGCGCGCTGGCCGAACACCCCGAAGGTCGACCTCGTCACCACCGACGGGTTCCTGCTGCCGAACGCCGAGCTCGCCGCGCAGGGCATCATGGACCGGAAGGGCTTCCCGGAAAGCTACGACACCGCCGCCCTGCTGCAGTTCCTGCACGACGTGAAATCGGGCCGGAAGCGCGTGACCGCGCCGCTCTACTCCCACCTCGTCTACGACCGGGTGGCCGGCGAGGAGCGGGTGGTGGAGAGCCCCGACATCCTGATCGTCGAGGGCCTGAACGTGTTGCAGCCGGCGCGCCTGCCGCGCGACGGCACCGCGATCCCGTTCGTCTCCGACTTCTTCGACTTCTCGATCTACCTCGACGGGCACGAGGACGACCTGCACCGGTGGTACGTGATGCGCTTCATGCGCCTGCGCCAGACCGCGTTCCGCGACCCCCGCTCGTACTTCCGCAAATACGCCGAGGTGCCGGAGGCGGAAGCGCTCGCCATCGCCGACCGGCTGTGGTCGACGATCAACTTGCCGAACCTGCGCGACAACATCCTGCCGACCCGCCAGCGCGCCAGCCTGATCCTGGCCAAGGGAGCGAGCCACCGCATCGAGAGCGTGGCGCTGCGGCGGTTGTAGGCCCCTTCAGGCGAACGGAAACGCGGCTTCCGCGACGTACGGCCCGCCGCCGGTCGAGTCGCGCGCGGAGTACAGCACCACCTCCGTCGCGGAGAAGCGCTGGGGCGTGAAGATCGGCGCCTGCGACAAGGCCATCGCCACCGCCTCGGGCGTGGCCTCGCGGCGCAGGCGCGCCAGCGTCACGTGCGGCACGAACTTGCGCCGCTCCGGCTCGGCGCCGGCCCTTCGGATCAGGCGCTCCTGCTCGGCCTGGAGGTCCATCAGGTCGGGGTTGGCCGCGACGCTGGCCAGCAGCGCGCGCGGCTTGTCGCCGCCGAACACCGAGAGGCCGTCCAGCACCACCGCGATCGCCGGGCGCGCCCGCATCTCGGAGAGCGCCTCCACCGCGTCCTCGGCCAGGGCGACCGGCACGTCGCCGAGGAAGCGCAGGGTGACGTGGTAATCCGCCGGCTCGATCCAGCGGGCGCCGGGCAGGCCGCCGCGGAACGGTGCCAACCCGGCGGCGATCTCCGGCGGGAGGGCGAGCGCCGTGAATAGGCGCGGCATCTCAGGGCGCCTTGGCTGGGAGGCGCCCGAGGAAGGCCTCGACCGAGGGCAGGATGCCGGCCACGATCACGTCGACGCCCTTGGCGTTCGGGTGGAGCCCGTCGTCGAGGGTGTAGGCCCGGTCGCCGACCATGCCGGCCATGAAGAACGGGTACAGCACGAGGTCGTATTTCTGGGCCAGGTCGGGGTAGATCGCGTCGAAGCGCGCGACGTAGTCGGGTCCGAGGTTGGTCGAGGCGCGCATGCCGGCGAGCAGCACCGGGATGCCGCGATCCTTCAGCCGCGCGACGATCGCCTCCAGCGCCTTCCGCGTCACGGCCGGGTCGGTGCCGCGCAGCATGTCGTTGGCGCCGAGTTCCAGGATCACGCCGTCGGTGCCGTCGGGGACCGACCAGTCGACCCGGTCGAGGCCGTTGGTGGCGGTCTCGCCCGAGACGCCGGCGTTGGCGACCGTCACCGTCCGACCTTTCGCCGCGAGCGCCCGCTCCAGCACCGCCGGGAAGGCGGAACTCGCCGGCAGGCGGTAGCCAGCGGTGAGGCTGTCGCCCAACGCCACCAGACGGATCGGCTTCGGCCCGGGCGGCGGGTCGGCTTTCGCCGGCGCGACGCCGGCCATCGACAGGACCAGCCCCGCTGCGGCAAACAGGGCCATCAGGATCGTCCTGCGCCGGCCGTCATGGCGTAGTTCCGTCGCGGTCGCCATATCGGCTCCACGAGCCTCGGTCGGCACGGGTCGTGCCGAAGCGCACCGAACGTTCGTCCGCCAACCGTGATCTCCGTCCCGCATGTTCGCCATCCCGCACAGATCGGCTCAGCCGTGACCGACGACAAGCCCTCTTCCAGCAAGCCCTCGCCGGAAATGCCCGCGTCCGGAACGCCGGCCATCGCCCTTTCCGGCATCGACCTCAGCCTCGGCCGGGGCGCCGCCCGCGTCCACGTGCTGCGCGGGATCTCCCTCGACGTCGCCCGCGGCGAGGCGGTCGGCCTCGTCGGGCCGTCGGGCTCGGGCAAGTCGACCCTGCTGATGGTGATGGCGGGGCTGGAGCGGCCCGATTCCGGCGCGATCCGAATCGAGGACACCGACCTCGGGCGCCTCGACGAGGACGCGCTCGCGCGCTTCCGCGGCCGGCGCATCGGCATCGTGTTCCAGGCCTTCCACCTCGTCCCGACGATGACGGCGTTGGAGAACGTCGCCCTGCCGCTGGAGCTGGCCGACAAGCCCGAGGCACAGGCCCGCGCCAAGCGGGAGCTCGAGGCCGTCGGCCTCGGCCACCGGCTGCACCACTACCCGGCCCAGCTCTCGGGCGGCGAGCAGCAGCGCGTCGCCATCGCCCGCGCCGTCGCCCCCGACCCGGCGATCCTGGTGGCCGACGAGCCCACCGGCAACCTCGACGAGGCGACCGGGCGCCAGATCGTCGAGTTGCTGTTCGCGCTCAAGCGCGACCGCGGCGCGACGCTCGTCCTCGTCACCCACGATCCGGGGCTCGCCCGCCTCTGCGACCGCACCGTGCGCCTGCGCTCGGGACGGATCGAGGAGCCGGTGGCGGCCTGATGCACGGCACCCTTTCCCGACAGGACCGGACGCCCCCCTCGCGCCTTCCCCTCACCCTACGGCTCGCGCTCCGCGAGCTCCGCGGGGGCTTGGGCGGGTTTGCGGTGTTCCTCGCCTGCATCGCGCTCGGCGTCGCGGCGATCGCAGGCGTCGCCTCGATCTCGCGCTCGCTGTCGGACGGCCTCGGGCGGGAGGGCAAGCGCATCCTCGGCGGCGACCTGAGCTACAGCCTGATCAACCGCGAGGCGACGGAACCCGAGCGGGCGGCCCTCGACGCGCAGGGGCGGGTGGACGTGGTCGCCTCGCTCCGCGCCATGGCGGTGGCGGGGGAGGGCGCGGCGCTCGTCGAGTTGAAGGCGGTCGATTCCGGCTACCCGTCGGCTGGGGAGCTCGTCACCGAGCCGCAGGCGCCGCTCGCCGGCCTGCTCGCCGAGCGGGACGGGATCGACGGAGCGCTCGCCGACCCCGCCCTCCTGACCCGCCTCGACCTCAAGGTCGGCGACAGGCTCACCCTCGCGGGCCGGCCCTTCGCCATCCGCGCGACCATCGTCTCCGAGCCGGACAAGATCGCCGGGGGGATCGGCTTCGGGCCGCGGCTCATCATGTCGCAAGACGCGTTGCGGCGGACCGGCCTCGTCCAGCCGGGCAGCCTCAACCGCTGGAGCTACCGGCTGATCCTGCCGGGCGCCGACGACGCGGGCCTC
>NZ_VRUX01000189.1:0-7204 GCF_008039885.1 Methylobacterium sp. WL103 | reverse complement strand
GGGTTGCGCCGCAGGCGATGGCGGAGCGCCGCCGGCGCGATCCGGCGGACGTGATCGACGGTCACGTCGTGCGTGCCGTCGAGCGCGGCGAGCGCGCGGGCGGTGCGCATCAGGGTCAACTCGCCGCGCAACCCGTCGGTGCCGAGCGCGAGGCAGAGTCGCGCGCAGGCCTCCAGCACCGCGTCGGGGATCGTCACGGCCGGAAGCCGCTCGCGCGCGAGGGTGATCTGCTTGGCCTGCGCCCGCTCCGCCTTGCTGTACGTGGCGCAGAACGCGGCCGGGTCGCGCTCGTAGGCGTCGCGGCGGCGGACCACGTCGATGCGGGTCGCGATGTCCGTCGGCGTCGCCACCTCGACGGCGAGGCCGAACCGGTCGAGGAGTTGGGGCCGCAGCTCCCCCTCCTCCGGGTTGCCGGAGCCGACGAGCACGAAGCGCGCCGGGTGGCGGATCGACAGGCCCTCGCGTTCGACGGTGTTGACCCCGCTCGCGGCCACGTCGAGCAGCAGGTCGACGAGGTGGTCCTCCAGCAGGTTGACCTCGTCGATGTAGAGGAAGCCGCGGTTGGCCCGCGCCAGCAACCCTGGCTCGAACGCCTTCTCGCCGAGCGCCAGCGCCCGCTGCAGGTCGAGCGCGCCGACGACCCGGTCCTCCGTCGCGCCGAGCGGCAAATCGACCACCGGCACCGGCACGAGGGCGCTCTTCCGCTCGGGTTTCCCCACGCAATGCGGGCACGCCTCGGCGGGCGCCGCCGGATCGCAGGCATAGGGGCATCCGACGACGGCCCGCATCCGCGGCAGCAGGCCGGCCAGCGCCCGGATGGCGGTGGACTTGCCGGTCCCGCGGTCGCCGAACACCAGCACGCCCCCCACCGACGGGTCGACCGCCGCGATCAGCAGCGCCTGACGCATCTCGTCCTGGGCGACGATGGCGGTGAAGGGGAAGGTTGTCACGCGTTCGGGACTCGACGATTCGAGGGTGTGGTCACGCCGATTCATCACCCGGGAGGGCAGAGGCCGGCGGTGCGATCGAGAATGGCACCCAAGCCTTCGAAACGCACGGGGCGTTCCCATTTGACGCTGCGGGCCGCCGCATCCCCACACCGCTTAAGTCAGTCGCGGGTCCCCTCCCCATGGGAGAGGGGCCGCCCGGAGCTTTCAACGCGCCATCCGGTGCCCGAGCGCGTCCCCTACTCCGCCGCCACCCGTTCCAGTCCGATCCGCCCCCAGATCGCGGCGAGTGCCCCGACCAGATGCTCGATGTCGGCGTCCGTGTGCAGCGGAGACGGGGTGATGCGCAGGCGCTCGGTGCCGCGGGCGACGGTCGGGTAGTTGATCGGCTGCACGTAGATGCCGAACTCGTCGAGCAGGGTGTCGGAGATCGCCTTGCACAGCACCGGGTCGCAGACCATCACCGGGACGATGTGGCTGTCGTTCGGCAGGTAGGGGATGCCGGCCGCGTCCAGGCGCTCGCGCACCCGCTGCACCCGCTCCTGGTGGCGGGCGCGCTCGACGCCGCTCTGCTTGAGGTGGCGGATGCTGGCGGCCGCGCCCGCCGCCACCGCCGGCGGCAGCGAAGTGGTGAAGATGAAGCCCGAGGCGAAGCTGCGGACGAAGTCGCACAGCTTCTCGCTCGCGGTGATGTAGCCGCCATGGACCGCGAAGGCCTTGCCCAGCGTCCCCTCGATCACGTCGAGGCGGTGGGCCAGCCCCATGCGCTCCGACATGCCGCCGCCGCGCGCGCCGTAGAGGCCGACGGCGTGGACCTCGTCGAGGTAGGTGAGCGCACCGTGCGCCTCGGCCACGTCGCAGATCTCGTCGATCGGGGCGATGTCGCCGTCCATCGAGTAGACCGATTCGAAGGCCACGAGCTTCGGCCTGCCGGGCTCGATCATCCGCAGCTTGCGGTCGAGGTCCTCCGGGTCGTTGTGGCGGAAGATCTGGCGCTCGGCGCGGCTCGCGCGGATGCCCTCGATCATCGAGGCGTGGTTCTCGGAATCGGAAAGGATCACGCAACCGGGCAGCTTCGCACCGAGCGTGCCAAGCGCCGCCCAGTTCGAGACGTAGCCGGAGGTGAACAGCAGGGCCGCCTCCTTGCCGTGGAGGTCGGCGAGCTCGCGCTCCAGCAGCACGTGGTAATGGTTGGTACCGGAGATGTTGCGGGTGCCGCCGGCGCCCGCGCCGCAGCGGTCGAGCGCTTCGTGCATGGCCGCGAGCACGTCCGGGTGCTGGCCCATGCCGAGGTAGTCGTTCGAGCACCAGACCGTGACGGGCTTCTCGCCCTCCGGGCTGTGGTGGGTCGCGTGCGGGAAGCGCCCGTTCTGACGTTCGAGATCGGTGAAGACGCGGTAGCGGCCTTCCCGGTGCAAGTTCTGAAGCTCGGCGCCGAAGAACGCTTCGTAATCCATCGCTCGTCTCCCCATCCTCGTTACAATCGCGCGGGTTCTCCCGCGTCAGGCCGCGTCACGCCGGCCCGGCTCGGCCGGCACCGGTGTCGTCGCGGTCGCGGCGGAGGCCGCGACCTTCGGCGGTAGGCTCCAGTTCCACAGGGCGGCCGCGGGCAGCGGCAGCATCAGGAACCAGTGCTCGAGGGTCGCCAGACCCATCAGCGTGGTGAGGATGGTGAAGCCGACCATTGCGTGCGGCGTGATCGGCTCGGCGAGCGCCACCTGCCCCAGGAGCACGACGACCACGGTGGCGACGCTGACCGACACCGGGAACAGCAGGTTCATCGGCCGCTTCGTCAGGTAGCAGCCGAGATAGGACAGGTGATCGGGCAGGAACTCGGCGTTGAGGTTGCGCACCCCGAGGAACAGGTTCAGCCGGGCGCTGAGGTTCATTCCCCACAGGACGCAGTAGGTCCACAGGGCGAATTTCTGCGGCGCGTTCCAGGTGAGCGCGAGGACCGCCAGCGCGCCGAGCACGATGGCGAGCTCGTGCCACAGGCTCGTGGCCACCGCCGCCCGGAACTTCTCGATGCCGCGGGCCCCCGGCCGGCACGCCTCGGGGCGCGGGCCGGTGACGAAGCCCATGTAGTAGCTCATCTCCTGCCAGCCCCAGACCAGCAGCGCACCGGTGAAGGCGGTGTAGGCCCCCCGTTCCGTCGCGTCGCCGGCGCTCGCGCCGATCGCGTAGAGCGCCGCCAGCAGCACCGCGGTGCCGCCGGCCATGCTCCACGGGAAGGTGCGGCGCGGCAGGTGATCGAGCAGGATGATCACCCCGGTGGAGAACCACCAGATCGCCACCGCATAGAGGGCCGGAACCGCGTAGGGCGACATCGCCGACCCGCTACCACACCGGCTCGAGGCGGATGTCGGCGGGCATCGCGTTGTCCAGGGTCGGCAGCAGGTAGAGCCGCCCGAAGGTGACCGCCGCCCGCGCGACCTGCACGCCGCGCTTGAGCGTGCCGACAACGCCGCCCTGCGCCCGCGCCTCGGCGATCTTCACCGAGCAGTCGAGCAGGGTGTCGAGCCGCTGCTTGAACTTGGGGTTGTCGAGGTCGAGCGTCAGCGGGAAGGTCTGCTTCGAGATTTCCGAGGTGATGCGGAAGACGGTGAAGTCGTAATCCGACGGATCGACCCCGAGCGCGGCGTGGAAGGCCGGGCGGCAATGGTCGCGGACGTACATCGTCGCGAACACGGCCAGCAGGAAGAACTTGATCCAGTAGCGGTTCAGCCCCTGCGTCAGCTTCGGGTTGGCGCGCATCAGGAGCGCAAAGGCCTCGCCGTGGCGGAACTCGTCGTTGCACCACTTCTCGAACCACTTGAAGATCGGGTGGATGCGCCGCTCGGGGTGCTTCTCCAGCTCCCGGAAGATGGTGATGTAGCGCGCGTAGCCGATCTTCTCCGACAGGTAGGTCGCATAGAAGATGAACTTCGGGCGGAAGAACGTATACTTCTTCGACTTCGTCAGAAAGCCGAGGTCGACGCCGATGCCGAAGTCCTTCAGCGTGTCGTTGATGAAGCCGGCGTGGCGCGCCTCGTCGCGGCTCATGAAGCCGAACAGCTCCTTGATGTCTTTGTTCTTGGCGCGCTTGCGCATCTCGGCGTAGAGCACGCAGCCCGAGAACTCGGCCGTGATCGAGGAGACCAGGAAGTCGAGAAACTCCTTCCGGAGCTCGGGCTCCATCTGCGACAGGTCGCAGTCGAAGTCGGCGTTGCGGGTGAAGTGCCGCTTGTTCGGGTCGGAGCGCAGCTCCTCGATCAGCACGTCCCACTCGGCCCGGACCGGCTCGACGTTCGTGCGGTCGAGTTCCGCGAAGTCGGTGGTGTAGAAGCGCGGGCTGAGGAAGGTCGTCTCCTGCGCGGACTTGGTCGATTCGTTGACCGGACGGTTGGGCAGCGGATGCCTGACGGGAGCGTTCAAAGCTTCCTCCTCTCGCTGAAGCTGACTTCGTAGAGTTCGGTCAGTTCGAGATGGCCGGCGAGCTTGGTCCAGAGCCGCTCGATCCGCCCGGCCCGCGTCACCGTCGCGGTGCGGCGGACGACGAGGCGCTCGCCGTAGGGCACCGAGGTCGGCGCATCGTGGACTTGGACCTCGTCGCCAGGCTCGATCTCGAAGTCGGCGTCGAGGCTGACGTGGGCGTGCAGGCTCTCGGGCGTCTGCTCGATCTCGACGGTGCAGGGCACCTCGACCGTGCGGCGGCCGTTCAAAAATCCGATCATCGCGGGACGCTCACGTCGGGAAGGGCGTTGCCGGGCAGCAGCTTGGCGAAGGCGAGGGCATTGGTCGGGCCGAAGGCGCCCATGTTGACGCTGCGGCCCGTGACCTCGTCGATCAGGGCGAGGGATCCGTCGTCGTAACGGGTCAGGCGGAACGGCTCGGCCGAGGTCAGGCCGGCGCGCAGGCGCGACTGACCGAAGCTGCGCAGGGTCGCGCGGACGAAGTTGTCCTGGCCGGGCTCGACGGTCTCGATCAGCCGCGCGTTCGCGGCATCCTCGATCCGGATCGATCCGTCCGCGCGGTCCAGCACGCGGAGGGAGACGGAGGCGACCGGCTTGCCGCCGGGATTGCCGCTTAGGCCGATGCCTTCGGTGCGCCCGACCATCACCGCCAGCATGGTGAAGCCGAGCAGCGCACCGGCTCCGATCAGTGCGAGCGCCGGGACCGGCCCGCTCTCCGCAACCTCAGCCATCGGCTTCCCTCACCGTCATCCGGACCGATCCTCGCGTCGGCACCGTGTGGTGCCTGGCCACGGGGCCGTCTCGTTGGCGTCAGGTTAACCGGTGTCAAGCGCGCTTGACAATCCTGGTTTTGGATTTTTCGAACTCGTTTTTTGTTCGGATGATCAAGTCCTTGTTCGGGAACGACCTTTTCTGGAAAAACCAACGCCCGCCCCGGCATGTCGGCCGGGACGGGCGTTGAGGGTCTTGCGTCTTCGAAGGCATGGGAGGCTCGCGTGGTTCAGCGCGCGCCGACGGCGACGAGGCGGGGCTGGCGCGAAGCGGCCTGCGGGCGGGCGACGAGGATCGGCAGCGCCGACTCCTCCTCCGGCGCTCGGGCGGCGACGATCGCCCGGCCCAGGATGGCGGCCACCGCGGCCGCATCGGGCACCGAGCGCAGCATCGGCTGCGGCTCGATCACGCGCCAGGGGCGCGCATGCGGCCACAGGTGCAGGTAGGCGACGCGGGTGCCCGCGCTCAGCCGGAGCGGCAGGTCGCCGGTGCCGTCGGCGAAGCTGTGCAGCGCGGCGTCCTCCACCTGCGCCAGCGGCAGGTTGAAGGTGACGGGGATCGCGATGCCGATCCGCATCACCACGCGGCGGTTGGTGATGGTGTAGGTGGTGGTCCAGGAGGCGAGCCAGCCGAGCCCGCCGACGACGACGAGCGCCGCGGCGCAGGCGGCGAAGGTCGGCCACGAGGCCTTGAGGCCGGCCAGCACCGCCCCGTCGAGGGCGGCCGGCAGGATGGTCCAGGCGGCGAGCACCGCGAACCACAGCACCACGAACCCGCCGTGCATCGGGCGCGCCGCCATGCCGAAGGCCGTCGGCCGGCCCTGCCAGAGGATGTGCTCGCCCGGCGGCAGCGCCTCGGGCAGGCCTTCCGGGATGCGGTCGTCGACGACCGTGTCGTCTTGGCTGGTGTCGTGGATCCGGCGGTCGCTCATATCAGGGTCTCCGCGCGCTGGGGTGTGGCGTACAGGGTGCCGGCGCCGAAGTAGGCGATGATCTTCTCCTCCTCGAGGAGCGTCACCGCGTCGGGGTCGGCGTGGGGGGGGATGTCGGCGAACTGGCGGGCCAGCAGCGCCTCGGTCTTCACGGTGCGCGAGAACCGGCCGGTGCGGCAGAAGGTGACCGGCATCAGCACCCGGCGCGCCCCGGCGCCGAGCTCGACCTCGTAGTAGCGGGCGAAGCTCTCGCCGCGGTCGATCCAGATGTCCGACACCGTTCCGGCGACTTGGCTGTCGGCGCCGAAGACGCTCATGCCGATCGGGTTCGGGCCGTCCTCGTGGACCATGAAGTGGGTCGCGACCCGCAACGGCACGATCCGCTTCTGGCCGTCGAAGGTGTGGTCGAACGCGTCGTCGCGGCTCACCCAGGAGCCGGGGCCGACATGGGCGAACATCGGGTCGGCGCCGGTCGGCTCCAGCGGGGCGCCCGGCCAGGGCTCGCGCTTGCGGCCCTCGAAGTTGCGGTCGGGCACCATGTCGGCCTGCGGGGCCTGCTTGATCTTGCCGTCGGCGAGGTGGAACAGCTTCGGCGACGGGATCAGGATCGGGTCGGGGCTCTTGAGCCGGCCCGTCACCTCGGCCTCGAGCGGATAGCCCTCGCGCCGGTCCTCGCGGCGGAGCCAGAAGACTAGGCCGAAGAAGAACAGGAAGAAGGCGTAGAGGACGATCTGCGCGACGTCGACGTAGCCGGTCAGTGCGCCCGTGGGCAGTGCTCCAGGTGACATGGCGATCTCCCGACGGTCAGGTTGACGAAGTGGACAGCGCGGACAGGGATCGGACCCTGGACGCCGGTTGCAGACTGCGGTCGCGGACGAGCGGACCGATCGCGACGAGCGTCGCGAACAGCAGCGCGATCTCGATGTGGTAGACGATCAGGTAGCCGATCGAGGGGTCGCTCATCGCCTCGCCGAGCGCCCCCGATGCCGCCAGGCTCGAGCCGGCGTCGCGCACATCGTCCTCTACGCCTTCTTCCTGTTCTTCTTCGGCCTAGTCTTCTGGCTCCGCCGCGAGGACCGGCGCGAGGGCTATCCGCTCGAGGC
>NZ_VRUX01000188.1:0-7204 GCF_008039885.1 Methylobacterium sp. WL103 | reverse complement strand
GCGCTGCCGCGAACGACCCGTCGTCGCGGCCGGCCCGGTCTGTGCGGGCGGTGCGTCGGACGGGTGCTGCAGGGGGCGAGGAACGGCGCTGGCGGGCAAACCGTTCCGGCCGGAGGCCTAGCGGCGCGCGATCCCATCGGCCTTCCCCCCGCGCACGAGCCGACCGCCGAACGGACGCCTCTCCGCCCGAGCGGATCGAGCCGGGCGGTTCGCGATGGATCGCTTCAGGGACGTCCGGACGGTCGTCGCGTTATCGGATTTCGCTCGTCACCCGACGCAGGCGACGGGGCCGGACGCGCGCGTTACGGCGCCCACTGCCAGAACACCGAGCTTTTGAACGAGAACACCGGCTCGCCGCGCTGGTTGACGCCGACGTTGTCGGCGAAGGCCAGGCCCCAGCCGGGGCGGGAGGCGGAGGCGCGCTTGTCGGTGAGCGTCGTGGCGTAGCGCACGGTGTCGCCAGCGTAGACCGGCCTCAGCCAGCGCATGTCGCGAAAACCCGGCGAGGGGCCGGTCGCCGGCGCCAGCCCGCGGGCGGCGGTGAAGGCGTGGTCGCGGGTGCGGGTGGCGAGCAGCCGCTTCATGTAGGCGGCGGCGGTGTGCCAGCCCGAGGCGCACAGGCCGCCGAAATGCGTGGCCTTGGCGGCCTCCGGATCGGTGTGGAACACCTGCGGGTCGTAGGCGCGGCCGAAGTCCAGGATCGCCTCGGCCGAGAAGGCGTAGGCGCCCAAGTCGCGGGTGGCGCCGACCGCGGCGTCCTTCAGGAACGGCACGATCTCGGCGTCGTCGGGCTCAACCAGAGGGGCCGGAACGCCGGTCTCCACGACCCGCGGCGCCGCCGGCTCGGCCCCGCGGCGGGCCAGCATCACCGTGAACGCCTGGGTCATCACCGCCTCGCTGCGGTCGTTCTCCAGGGTCAGCAGGCAGACGGCGAAGCCCCGATCCGGCTTCGAGGCCGAGGCGCGGGTCTCCTCGACGCGCAGGGTGGCGGAGAGCGAATCGCCCGGCAGCACAGGCTTCAACCAGCGCAGCTCGGCGACGCCGGGCGATCCGAGCGAGGAGTGCCCGCCCATCGGCCCGGCCTGCAGCAGCCGCATCCCGAGGGAGGCCGTGTGCCAGCCCGACGCGATCAGCCGGCCGGCGAAGGTCTTCTCCGCTTCGCGCTCGTCGAGGTGGAACGGCTGCGCGTCGAACTCCCGGGCGAAGGCGACGATGTCGTCGCGGCTCACCGTCAGCCGCGCGCCGCCGCGAACCTGGCCGGCGGCGAAATCCTCGAAGTAGAGGCCTGACATGGGCATGTCTCCGTCTGGACGCAGGTGGTCCGGCGCGGCCGCGCGCGTCAGTTTGCGAAGCGGAAATGAAGCACGTCGCCGTCCTGCACGAGGTACTCCTTGCCCTCGAGCCGGAGCTTGCCGGCGTCGCGCGCGCCCGATTCGCCCTTCAGCGTGGTGTAGTCGGAGAACGCGATCGTCTCGGCGCGGATGAAGCCCTTCTCGAAGTCGGTGTGGATCACGCCGGCGGCGGCCGGCGCGCGGGTGCCCTTGGTGATCGTCCAGGCGCGGGCCTCCTTCGGGCCGACGGTGAAGTAGGTGATGAGCCCGAGCAGATCGTAGCCGGCGCGGATCACCCGGTTCAGGCCGGGCTCGGCGAGCCCCACCGCCTCGAGGTAGTCGCCCTGGTCGGCGGCCGGCATTACCGCGATCTCGCTCTCGATCTTAGCCGAGACCACCACCGCCTGCGCGCCCTCGGCCGCCGCGCGCTCCTGCACCGCCTTCGAGTAGGCGTTGCCCTTGTCGGCGTCGCCCTCGTCGACGTTGCAGACGTAGAGCACGGGCTTGGCCGTCATCAGGCCGAGCTGCTGGAACAGCTTCTCCTCCTCCGGCTTGCGGGCGACCATGCGGGCGGGCTTGCCCTCGCGCAGGTACGGCAGGGCGCGGTTGACGAGGTCGAGGAACTCCTTGGCTTCCTTGTCGGCGCCACGAGCCCGCTTCTCCAGGGCGACGACGCGCTTCTCGAGGCTGTCGAGGTCGGCCAGCATCAGCTCGGTCTCGATGGTCTCGATGTCGGCGCCTGGGTCGACCTTGCCCTCCACGTGGGTGACGTCGCCGTCGTCGAAGCAGCGGACCACGTGGGCGATGGCGTCGCATTCGCGGATGTTGGCGAGGAACTGGTTGCCGAGGCCCTCGCCCTTCGAGGCGCCGCGCACGAGGCCAGCGATGTCGACGAAGGTCAGCCGCGTCGGGATGATCTCCTTCGACGAGGCGATCCGCGCCAGGTCGTCGAGGCGCGGGTCGGGCACCGCCACGTCGCCAACGTTCGGCTCGATGGTGCAGAACGGATAGTTCGCGGCCTGCGCCGCCGCCGTCTGCGTCAGCGCGTTGAAGAGGGTCGACTTGCCGACGTTCGGCAGGCCGACGATGCCGCATTTGAAGCCCATGGGTCTTGGTCCGTTAGGTGAGCGCCAGGGTGGCGCGGGCGCGAGGCCCGAAGGGATTGATGATCGTCAGGGACTCGACGGCTTGGCCGTCCCGCATATCTTCAGAGACGTAGGCCTGGCAGCGAGCCTGAAGCGCCGAAGCGAGGGCGATGCTGTCCCACCAAGACAGGCGGTGCTTAGCAGACACGCGAATCGCCAGACGGTGGGTCTCAACGTCGAGCGGGGCGGTGCAGGCATGGTGGAATGCGGACAGGTAGCGCTCGATGTCGGCCGGAGGAACGAGCTTCTTCCTATAGGCCGCGACCCAGACGCATTCGTGCAGAATTTGCGGGCTGACGACCAGACGCCTCTGCGTCAGAGCCTTCGTGATCACCTCCATACTCATCGACCGCTTCGCCGGATCCTTCGGATCCAGGGCGTAGATCAGGATGTTCGTGTCGAAGAAGAGCCGACCTGTCATAGATCTCGTCGCGCGTGGGGAGGTTCTCGGCGATGCCGGGCCATCCGGGCCCCTCGAAGAAGTCCTCGAGGATCGCAAGCTGGTGCGCAAGCTCGGGCGCCCGGCGGTCTGCCAGCGCCTGGGCGACGAAGCGGGACAGGCTTTGGCCCTGCTTGGCCGCTTCCACGCGCGCCCAGGAAAACAGGTCCTCGTCGAGGGTGATGGTGAGGTTCTTCATCGGACGGCCTCCAAGGCCTTCGATATCGTGTCCTCGTGTTTTCGTGTCAATTCTTGGCGGCCTTCTCGCCCGGCCGCTTCACGTCGGCCCAGCCACGGCCGACCATGGCGAGGTGGACCTTGTTCTGGAAGCTCTCGTTCTCGTTCGCCGCGAGCAGCGCGATCTCGTCGGCGACCGCCCGGCACAGGTCCTCGACCCAGGGCTCCTCGGACTTCGCGAAGTCGTTGAGCACGTAGGCGTGCACCAGGGCCTTGTCGCCGGGATGCCCGATGCCGAGGCGCACGCGGCGATAGTCGTTGCCGCATTGGGCGGTGATCGAGCGCAGGCCGTTGTGCCCGGCGTTCCCCCCGCCGAGCTTCACCCGGATCTTGGCCGCGGCGAGGTCGAGCTCGTCGTGGCATACGATCACGTCGGACAGCGCGATCTTGTAGAAGCGCTGCGCCTCGGCGACCGAGCGGCCGGACTCGTTCATGAAGGTCTGCGGCTTCAAGAGGATCGCGCGCTCGGCCCCGAACGAGACCTCGGCGGCCTCGCCCTGGAAGCGTCGCCGGAACGGGCTCGCCCGGTGGACCCGCGCGATCTCGTCGATCGCGAGGAACCCGATGTTGTGGCGGTTGCGCGCGTAGGCTTTGCCCGGATTGCCCAGGCCTACGATGAGTCGCATGGCGACGGACTCCGGCCTTCCAAAACAAGAACGCCCCGGCCTCGCGGCCGGGGCATCGTTTCGAAGCCGCACCACCACGAGGGCGGTGCGGGAGGATCGAGCCGCGAAGGGCTCAGTCCTCCTTCTTCTCCTCGGAGGCTTCGGCCTCTTCGGCCTCGGCTTCGACCTTCTCCGCCTCGGCTTCCGCCGACTGCGCCTCGGCGATCGCGGCCTCCTCGGCCTCGACCTCGGCGCCGAGCACGGTCGGCGGCACGACGTTGGCGATCGGGTCGGTGGCTTCGCCGGTGTAGACGACGCCGGCCGGCAATGTGACGTCGGAGACGTGGATCACGTCGCCGATCTCACGGCCGGTGAGGTCGATCTCGATCCCGTCGGGGATCTGGTCGGGGGCGACCTCGACGGCCAAGGTGTGCAGCGAGATGTTGAGGGTGCCGCCCTGCTGCTTGATGCCCGGGGCCGCGTCCTCGTTGTGGAAGTGCACAGGCACCTCGACGGTGACGGTTTGGCCGGCGACCACGCGCAGGAAGTCGACATGCATCGGCACGCCGCTGACCGGGTCGAGCTGGAAGTCGCGCGGGATCGCGCGGGTCTTCTTGCCGCCGGCGTTGATCTCGAACAGCGTCGTCTTGAAGCCGCCGGCGTAGATCAGGGTGCGGGTGCGGATGAGGTCGATGGCGATCGACTGCGGCGGCTGGCCTCCGCCGTACACGACAGCGGGAACCTGGCCCTGGCGACGAACGGCCCGGGCGGCCCCCTTGCCGACCCGGTCGCGTGCCACGGCCTCAAGCGTCTTGACTGCGCTCATGGCGTGATCCTTTGGTTGATGAATGGTCGGGGAAACGACGAAGGCCGCCCGAGACGGACGGCCGAACCGAAACCCCACGCGCCCGTGCCTCCAAGGGTGTCTGGCGGGCGTGGAGCGCCTATAGCGGGCTTGGGGCCGGATGGCAACGCGGCGCAATCCTTCGCCGGGCGCCGCAGCGAGCCTGCCCGTCGCCTCTCGCAATCCTATAAACCGAACTCGGCTTTGAGGGTCGTGAGATCCGCGAGGAACTGATCGCGCATCTGCATCGTGTAGATTCTGAGAATGCGACCATCGTTCTGACGCGCGACGATCTTGGCCATGTCCGCCATCCTGGCTTTCCAGGTCGTGCCGTCGGTCATGACCAGCAACGCGGCATCTCGGCGTTTCGCCTCGATGATGGCGTCGAGATCGCCCAGGATGTCCGTCATCTTCGAACCGGTCGCGCCGTAGGCCTTGGCCTCGATGAGGATGAGCGGACGGGTCCGGCCGGGGATGGCGATGTCGCATTTCGCGATCTTGCCGCCGACGCCCGTGAACGTGCATCGCAGTTCGTAGGCCCCTTCCCCGAATACCTCTCTCACGATGGCTTCTGCGAAGTCTTCGAGGCCGCGCCCCCGCTTCTGCCCCGAGATCGCGCTGCCGCGGCCGGACCGAAGGCGCTCGACCAGCACATCGCTCCAGACGAGCTTTCGGTTGACGGTGGTCGCCATCGCGTCGAGCAGGCCGAAACCTTCGAGTGCAGCCAGGAACGCCGCCCGATCCGTTTGATAGCGCGTCACCCCGATACCGCCCTTGCCGAGCGCCTCGCGGAGAAGCGCCTCGGACTGGTCCTTCGAGAGGCCGAGGAACAGCCTGCAACACAAAAGTCCCTCGTCGAAGTGGTCGTCGAGGAGCGCAGCCACATCGGCCCGGCCGTATGCCTCCTTCACGCCGAACGCCGTCAGCTTGGCGATGACGTTGCCGGCCGTGGCATCCATCCAGTCGACATCGAGCGAACTGAGGGCTTCGGCGATCTCTTCGGCCCCCTGATCGACGACACGCATCAGCGCCCCACGATCAGATACTCATCGACGGACGCCCGCTTAACGGCGACGTGGGTGCCGAAGTGGTACCGATGAGGGCGCGTATAGACCTCGACGTTGCGCTTGTATTTCCTCAACAATATCGTCAACTGCTCCAGATCGGGAAAACCATTCGAGCTGTAGCTCATCACGATAGTCTGCCGCCTGAAGCGGGCGAACATCCGATCGAAGGCATCTTCGGCCTGGGATCGATAGCTGAAAGGCGTATAGCGCTTGGCGATTTTTTTGACCTTCGTACCCTCCATGATATCGAGATCTTTCCAATAAACGGAAAGCCCTTCCACGAAGTGGTAGCGCTTGATGTAGCAATTATCATCCGCACGTGGAACGTATGGCGGATCGAGGTAGACGAGATCGATTCCTTGCGCGTCGGCGTCGAACACGTCGCATCTGAGCGCCCGGTTTTCGAGAGCGTTGGAGAAGACGGCTTCGTTGTAGACGGCGACCTGTTCGAGAAAATGCTGTTCGATGCTCAAGCGCAGATCGCGTCGGCCATCGTCGTAGCGCGCCGGATCGCCCGAGATCGTGAAGACGCCGCGCGGCTGCTTCTTGAGGCACGATCGGACGAGAGCCGAGACCGCGAGAGCACGTTGGTGATCGCATTCGAGCTTGGTCAGGTTCGCCGAAACCCGGTCCAGGAACCGCAGGTCCTCCGGACGAAAGAACACTCCCGTGAAGGTGCGCTCTATGAACGTATCGGCTCGATCGTTACGGGACAGAAGCCTATCGAGGGCGTCGGCGTCGATCCGAGACTTCGAGTTCTCGACGAGACCCTTTGCGACGGTCGCCGAGACGTTCAAGAAGTCGGTCGCGACCACCCGCCGTCCCATGGCCTTCATCAGATAGGCGACGGAGCCACTGCCGCTGAACGGATCCATCGCCGTCTCGAAGTCGAGGCCTTGGAGCACGCCATGGATCCAAGGCAGCAGCCGCTTCTTCGATCCCATGTATCGCAGCTCGGGAAAGGCCGCCGCCCTGCCCGGCAAGGACATCGCGCCGCGTTCCGCGTCGCCCGCCTTGATCTGTAGCGCGTTCGGGACCGCAACGTTCATCGATCGCGCATCTCCGACCAGAAGGGCTCGTGACCGGCGCGCCTGAACCACGCCACCGTACACGCGATAGCACGGCCGGTTGCGATGTCGTCATCGCCTTTCACGCTTGTCCAAAGGCGGCGGCAGAGGGCCTCACGTCCTTACGTCTGGATCGTCCAGCGCCGCCGACACCAGTATCTCCAGCGTCTCGGGCGTCTGGAAGTGCAGCGCGACCGGCAGCACCCGCACCCGCGCCGCGAACGCTTCGGGCAGGCGGACGCGGTCCTTCTCGGTGGTGGCGAGTTCCGCGCCGAGGCGGTCGGCCTCCGCCGCCAGCCGGGCCAGGTCGGCGTCGCGGTAGGGGTGGTGATCGGGAAAGCTGCGGGTCGCGGCGACCTCGGCGCCGGCCTCGCAGAGCGAGGCGAAGAACTTCTCCGGGCGGCCGATGCCGGCGAAGGCCAGCACGCGTCGGCCCGCGACAGCGGCGCCCTCGGGCACCAGCCGGGCG
>NZ_VRUX01000187.1:0-7217 GCF_008039885.1 Methylobacterium sp. WL103 | reverse complement strand
GGTCCGAGAGGGGGCAGCCGCGGCGCGCCGCGCCGGCCGCATCCCCCGAAAGGGCCGGGATCCGGGCGTTCAGCGCGGCCTGAAGGGACAGCAGTTCGGACATCGGCGGGACTGAACGCTCGCGAGGGGTGAAGGATTTCGCCCTCGTGTATATGGGAACGGTCGCCGGCTCGCAACACGCGCAGGTGGCCCCTCTCCCGCTCGCGCGAAGGCCGCTTCGTTCGCGCCTGCTTGGAACCGGCTCCGCGCCTATGCTAACGAGGCCGCCGAGTGCGCGGTTCGCCCCGTGTACGGGATGCGCGCCGGCGCCGAAGCCGGCCCGTGCCCGCCGACCGAAGCTCGCGACACGAGGACCGACCCGCCTTCATGACGTCCGACACCGAACAGACCGCCCCCCGCGCCTCGCAGTATTCCTACGAGGACCTGCTCGCCTGCGGGCGCGGCGAACTCTTTGGCGCGGGCAACGCCCAGCTGCCGCTGCCGCCGATGCTGATGTTCGATCGCATCACCGAGATCGCCGCCGAGGGCGGCGCCCACGGCAAGGGTCTGGTCCGCGCGGAGTTCGACATCCGGCCAGACCTCTGGTTCTTCTCCTGCCACTTCAAGGGCGACCCGGTGATGCCCGGCTGCCTCGGGCTCGACGCCCTGTGGCAGCTCGTCGGCTTCCATCTCGGTTGGCTCGGCGCGCCGGGCCGCGGGCGGGCGCTCGGCGTCGGCGAGGTCAAGTTCACGGATCAGGTCCTGCCGACCGTCAAGCAGGTGGTCTACGGCGTCGACCTGCGGCGGGTGCGGACCGGCAAGCTCGTCCTCGGCATCGCCGACGGGTGGCTGGAAGCCGACGGAAAGCGCATCTACGAGGCCAAGGACCTGCGCGTCGCCCTGTTCCAGAGCTGAGCGCCACACCTGATTTCGATGCGTTCCCGGCAACGGGGCGCGTCCTCGCCGGTTGAGAACAGGCCGGCGGCATCCTAGCTGACGAAGTAGCGTGACGCTCACCCACCGGGCGCGTCGCCGGGGAGACGAGTTCGTTCATGCGCCGTGTCGTCGTCACCGGGATGGGCATCGTCTCATCCATCGGAAACAACACCGAGGAAGTGCTCGCCTCGCTCCGCGAAGGGCGGTCCGGCATCACCCGTGACGGCTCGCATGCCGAGCATGGCTTCCGCAGTCAGGTCTCGGGCCGGCCCACCCTGGACCCCGAGGGAGTCGTCGATCGCCGCGCCATGCGCTTCCACGGCGGGGGCAGCGCCTGGAACCACGTGGCGATGGATCAGGCGATCCGCGACTCAGGGCTTGAGGCCGGCGACATCTCGAACGAGCGCACCGGCATCATCATGGGGTCGGGCGGTCCCTCGACACGTGTGATCGTTGAATCGGCCGCGATCGCCCGCGAGAAGGGTCCTAAGCGTGTCGGCCCGTTCGCGGTGCCGAAGGCGATGTCCTCGACCGCCTCGGCGACCCTGGCGACCTGGTTCAAGATCAAGGGCGTCAACTATTCGATCGCCTCGGCCTGCGCGACCTCGAACCACTGCATCGGCAACGCCGCCGAGATCATCCAGGGCGGTCGCCAGGACATCATCTTCGCAGGCGGCTGCGAGGATTTAGACTGGACACTGTCGGTGCTGTTCGACGCGATGGGCGCGATGTCCTCGAAGTACAACGCGACACCCGAGCGGGCCTCGCGCGCCTACGACGCCAACCGGGACGGCTTCGTCATCGCCGGGGGGGCCGGCGTCCTCGTCCTCGAGGAGTTGGAGCACGCCAAGGCCCGCGGCGCGCGGATCTACGGCGAGATCGCCGGCTACGGCGCGACCTCCGACGGCTACGACATGGTGGCGCCTTCAGGCGAGGGAGCGGTGCGCTGCATGCGCCAGGCGATGGAAGGCCTGAAGGGCGCGCCGATCGACTACATCAACCCGCACGCCACCTCGACGCCCGTGGGCGACGAGAAGGAGATCGAGGCGATCCGCGAGGTGTTCGGCCGCGGCGACGCCTGCCCGCCAATCGCGGCGACCAAGTCCCTCACCGGGCACTCGCTCGGCGCCACCGGGGTGCAGGAGGCCATCTACGGGCTCCTGATGATGAACAACGACTTCATCAGCGCCAGCGCGCACATCGATGAGATCGACCCCGCCTTCGCCGACATGCCGATCCTGCGGACACGCCGGGACGGGGCCAAGCTCGGCCACGTGCTGTCGAACTCGTTCGGCTTCGGCGGCACCAACGCGACGCTGGTGCTGAAGAACGTCGACGCCTGACGCGTCCGGCACGACGGCGGACCGTCGTCAAGGAAATCGGCGGTTCGAGGCACGCTTCGTTAACCATTGGAACCCAAACTCTCCACTCAAGTTCTGCCTTGAGGCTGTGCCAGGGAGTGGAGCGCGCATGACCTTCTTTCTCATCGGCTTGGCGCTCGCGGCGGTCGTCCTCGGATCGGCCGGCATCTACGCCAAGCAGGCCTTGATCGACGACGCCAAGTCGCAGACGCGTGGCTACTTCTGAGGTTGCCACTCTGCGCCGGACCGCTCGAAGCCCTGCCTTGCGGCAGGGCTTTCGTGTTTCAAGGGGACGCCTTTTTCCAGGTCCGAGATTGGACAGCGCCCTCCCCCGCGCCTAAGCCTCGATACGTGTTGACGTGCGCCCGATGCGGCGCAGCACTCGGGAGTGACGGATCGAATGACGGGTTTGATGGCGGGCAAGCGCGGCCTGATCATGGGCGTGGCCAACGACCACTCGATCGGCTGGGGCATCGCCAGGACCCTGCACAAGCACGGCGCGCAGCTCGCCTTCACCTACCAGGGCGACGCGCTCGGCAAGCGCGTCGCGCCGTTGGCCGCGCGGCTCGATTCCGACATCGTCCTCCCCTGCGACGTGGAGAACCTCGCCTCCGTGGACGCGACCTTCGCCGCCCTTGACGAGCGCTTCGACGGCACTCTCGACTTCGTGGTCCACGCGATCGGCTTCTCGGACAAGGCGCAGCTCAAGGGCCGCTACGTCGACGTGACCACCCGCGAGAACTTCTCGCGCACCATGACGATCTCGTGCTTCTCCTTCACCGAGATCGCGCAGCGGGCGGCCAAGCGCATGCGCGCGGGCGGATCCCTGCTGACGCTGACCTATGGCGGCTCCACTCGCGTCATGCCGAACTACAACGTGATGGGTGTGGCCAAGGCGGCGCTGGAGGCGTCGGTGCGCTACCTTGCCACCGATCTCGGCCCGGACAACATCCGCGTGAACGCCCTCTCGGCCGGGCCGATGCGGACGCTTGCCGGCGCCGGCATCGCCGACGCGCGGCTGATGTTCAACCACCAGAAGGCGCATGCGCCGCTGCGCCGGACCGTGACCCTCGACGACGTCGGCGGCTCGGCGCTCTACCTGCTGTCGGACCTCTCGTGCGGGGTGACCGGCGAGATCCACTTCGTCGATTCCGGCTACAACATCATCTCGATGCCGCGCCCCGACGTGCTCCAGGCGCAGGACGAGGCCGGCGTCGTCGGCGACGCCTGACCCTCAACGCGTCACCGCGATCAGCCCGATCACCAGGCTCGCGGCGAGCAGGATCAGGTGGACGCCACCACCGGCGGCGAGCCACGCACTCATTCCTGGGTCGAACCCGCCGGAATACGCCCCGGGGGCAGCAGCCCGGGCTCGCGCGACGGCCGCCGCACGGCATGGCGCCCGCGCCGCTCGATGACCGCCCGCGGCGGCGGCGCGGAGGGATAGTTCGACGCGAACGGGTTCGGGGGCACGGCGGAGCCGGTCGGCCCGAACGTGCTTCCGGCATAGCCCCGGCCCTGTGATAGGGCGGGGAGTGATCCGGCCGCGAGGATCGCGGCGGCGAGCAACGTACGATAGGGCATCGACATCCTTTGGTGTGTGGCCCCATCCAGATAGGGCCGCGGCGGCGCGAGCGGGATTGGACGACGGCATGGAACCGCATCGAATCGAGCGCGACGGCACGCAGTACGAGGTCGCCTTCGAGCGTGCGCCCGAGGGCTGGGTCGCCCGCATCCGCAGGCTCGACGACGGCGCGGTCCACGTCGTCGCCTTCGCCGACGGGGCCGGATACGACTCCGACGACCCGCGCGGCTCGCTGATCGCCGGCTGCGAGGCGGCGATCGAACGCCTGCCCTGGGCCGCCCCGACCCGGCACTGAGCGGGCGGCTTGCGGAACCACCGCGCCGCCGACGTGTTCGCGCTGGACAGGTTTCGTTCCAGGTCGGGAGATTGCGATGTCCGAAGTCACCTATCACGTCGTCGAGCACGACGGCGGCTACGCCTACAAGGTCGGCGACGTGTTCTCAGAGACCTTCCCGAGCCACGACGAGGCCCTGCAGGCGGCGCAAGCTGCCGCCGCCGAGCAGCAGGTTCCGGGCTCGACCGAGGGGATCCGCTACCAGGACGGCTCGGGCGCCTGGCACGACGAGACCGCCCGCGGCGATGATCGGCCGGTGGCGAAAGTCGAGGATTGATCGAGGCCGTGATGGGCGGGGTCTGGACATTCGATGCCTCGCAAATCGGCCACGGCGCCTCTTAAATCCGTTCCGTCGGCGGTCAAGCCGCCGAAGGGCACCCGCCGCACTACGCCCTCCCCCGAGACGCTGGCGGCGCTGAGCCCGGATCGCCTGATCGGCCTGATCCTCGGCGAGGCGGCGCATAACGCCGCGTTCAAAAAGCTCGTGAGCGCGGCCCTTGCCTCCCTGCAGGGCCCGGAGGCCGTCGCCGCGATCGTGGATCGCCGGCTCACCGCCCTTGAAGGCGCCCGCGGCTTCATCGATTGGCAGAAGCGCCGAGCCTTCACAACCGACCTCGGTGCGACGGTCACCGTGATCCTCACGGAGCTGGCGACCCTCAACCGCGCGGCCGCCCTGGAACGTCTGGTGCGCTTCCTCGGTGGGGCCGACGCGGTGCTGAACCGGGTCGATGACGGCTCGGGCGCGATCCAGGCCATCTACGAGCGCGCCTCCGAGGCGGTCGTCGCCATTGCGGCGGACCTCGATCCGGACGCCGCTGGCTTGTTCGCCTTGACATTGATCCCGCGCGTCGTCGCCGACCCCTACGGACCGTTCGGCCTACTGATCCGCGATCTCGTCCCGCGCCTGCCCGCCACCGCGCTGCGATCCCTCGACGACGCGTTTGCCGAAGCCGTCTGCGCCGGGGCCAAGCCTGCCGACGGCACGAGCGGGACGCCTGCGATCCGCGCCGGTCTGACCCACGGGAACCTCCTGCGCATTCGCCAGGACATCGCCGACAGCCGCGGAGACGTAGACGCCTACGTCGCGCTCGAGCAGGCGATCATGCCCGGCCGGCCGGACGTCATCGAAATCGCCCGGCGTCTGCTCGACGCCGGCCGCGCCGCGGAGGCGCTGGACTGGATTCGGCGCCCGGCATCCTCACGGGGCCGCGTCGTCACCCGCGCGTCGCTCGCCGTCGGCGACGCGGCGATCGACGGCCGAGCGCGGGAGCGGATCGCCCTGGAAATCCGCATCCTCGATGCACTCGATCGACGGGAGGAAGCCCAGGCGCTGCGCTGGCGCGGGTTCGAGACCCTGCTCGACGCCGACATGCTGCGGGCGCACCTCGCGAAGCTGCCCGACTTCGAGGACGAAGAAGTTTGGGAGCGTGCCCTCGAACACGTGAGCCGGCACGACGACGCCCACCGCGCGCTCGCTTTCCTCGTGGCGTGGCCGAGCCTCGACCGCGCCGCGCGCCTCGTCCTCGCTCGCGCTTTGGAGTGGCGCGGCGCCGCCTACCGCTTGCTGGAACTGGCGGCGGACGCGCTGGAGCCCGCCCATCCTGCGGCGGCCGCAATCCTGTTGCGCCGGATGATCGACGACATCCTCGGCGAGGGTCGGAGCAGCGCCTACCCGCATGCGGCGCGCTACCTCAAGGCCCTGGACGCGATGGCGCCGCGGCTTCTTGCCGGCGCGATCGAGCCGGCGCCGGAAGCGTATCGCGCGGGCCTACGCGCGGCGCACGGGCGCAAGTACGGGTTCTGGCCGCTGGTCCAGGATTAAGTGGTTTCGATGCCGTCGACCCGGTCGGGGTAGAAGGCCACATGCCCGGCGATCTCGGCCACGGCCGGGAACGGCGCCTCGTAGCTCCACACCGCGTCCGGCCGCGACGCGTCGCCCACCTTGATGCTGAAGTAGCTGGCGTCGCCCTTGTACGGGCAATGGCTCGTCCGCGCCGAAAGCGTGAAGTGCGAGAGGTCGACGTCGGCGCGCGGGACGTAGAGCACCGGCGGATACGACGCCTCCTTCAACGACAGCGCGTTGCGGCTGTCGGCGACGGCGACGCCGTTCAGCATCACCCGGATGCGACCCGGATGCGGCGTGACGGTGATTGGATGGTCGGGGCCGGGCTGTCTCATCGTGGAATCCTCTCGTTGGGGTTCAGCTCGATGGTGCCGAGCGCGTCGGCGAGCCGGGCCTTCGCGCTTCCCGGCTTCAGCGGCACCTGCTGGCTCGCATGCGGTGCCCATCCGGTCAGCCAAAGCACCTCGAAAGTCGCGCGAAGCCGGCCGTCCGCGTCGGCGAAGCGGGAGGCATAGATCTCGGCCATGCGGATCAGCGTGGCGCGCCGCAGGGGCGTGCGGCGGCGCTCGACCAGCGTGTTGGTGAGGCCCATGGCGCGCAGGTCGCGCATCAGCGCGAACGGGTCGGCGTAGCGCACCGTCACGGTCTCGGTGTCGGCGACCGGCAGGGCGAAGCCCGCCCGCTGCAGCAACGCGCCGGCCTCGCGCACCTCGGCGAACGGTGCGACCCGCGGGCTGATGCCGCCTTCGACCTCGCTCTCGGCCTGGGCGAAGCTCGCACGCAGCTCGTTCAGCGAGGCGCCCCCGAACAAGCATCCAAGGAACAGCCCGTCCGGTTGCAGGGCGCGGCGGAGCTGCACCAGCGTGCCGGGCAGGTCGTTCACGCCCTGGAGCGCCAGCAACGAGACGGCGCAATCGAAGTGGCCAGGGGCGGCCGGAAGCGCCTCCAGGTCGGCGACCGCCTGCGCGACGCCAGGCTCTGCTGCCTCGGCGAGCGGCGTGAGCCGCAGCACCGCCGCGTCGGGATAGCGGGCGGCGAGCACGCGTGCCGCCGTGGTCGTCGGCGTCGCGAGGTCGAGGCAGGTGGTGAAGGTTCGCAGCACCGCGCCGAGGCGGTCGTCGAGGTCCGCCGCCATGCGGGCGACGAGGAAGTCGGCGAAGCCCGTGCGTCGCGCGCGGG
>NZ_VRUX01000186.1:0-7234 GCF_008039885.1 Methylobacterium sp. WL103 | reverse complement strand
GCGCGTTCCAGCGCCTGCTCGGCCATCTCGGCGGCGCCGACGCAGTCGCCCTCGGCCAGGCACGCCTCGGCGTAGGCGAAGCGACGGTCGGCCAGCAGGTCGCCGGAGCCGGCCTGGTGCATTGCGAGAATCGATTTCACGGCGGGGATCGATTCGATGGCGGGGATCGATGTCATGGGGGATCGATCCGGGTCTCGTCGGGACGACGCCCTATATCGTCGGCGACGCCACCCCTCGGTAGACCCATCCTCCGCCAGACCCAACCCTCGACGAGACGGGACCGATGACGCTTCGCGCCGGCGACCTCCTGACCCTGACCCGCGAGGGGCTGTACTGCCCGCTCGGGCGCTTCCACGTCGACCCCACCTGGCCGGTCGAGCGGGCGCTGATCAGCCACGGCCATGCCGACCACGCCCGGGCCGGCCACGGCAGCGTGCTCGCCACGGGCGAGACCCTGCGCATCATGGCGGTGCGCTACGGCGAAGATTTTTGCGGTGCGCGCCAGGAGGCCGTGCTCGGCGCGGACGTCCGCGTCGGCGACGTGACGGTGCGGTTCGCCCCCGCCGGGCACGTCCTCGGCTCGGCGCAGATCGCGATCGAGGCGCAAGGCGTGCGCGTGGTGGTGTCGGGCGACTACAAGCGCGCGCACGATCCGACCTGCCGGCCGTTCGAGGTGGTGCCCTGCGACGTGTTCATCACCGAGGCGACCTTCGGCCTGCCGGTGTTCCGCATGCCCGACACGGCGGCAGAGGTGCGCAAGCTCCTCGATTCCGTGGCTCTGTTCCCCGAGCGCGCCCACATCGTCGGCGCCTACGCGCTCGGCAAGGCGCAGCGGGTGATGATGCTGCTCCGCGAGGCCGGCTACGACCGGCCGATCCACCTGCACGGGGCGATGGAGAAGCTGACCGAGCTGTACAAGCGCGAGGGCTTTGCGCTGGGCGACACGCCCAAGGTGGCCGCCACCGACCGCGCCGGCCTGAAGGGCGCCATCGTGCTGTGCCCGCCCTCGTCGATCCAGGACGTGTGGTCGCGGAAATTCCCGGACCCGGTGACGAGCTTCGCCTCGGGCTGGATGCGGGTGCGCGCGCGTGCCCGCCAGAAGGGCGTCGAGCTGCCGCTGGTGATCTCCGACCATGCCGACTGGCCCGACCTCTGCCGCACCATCCGCGAGACCGGGGCCGGCGAGGTCTGGGTCACGCACGGGCAGGAGGACGCGCTGGTGCACTGGTGCGGGACGCAGGGCATCAAGGCCAAACCGCTGCACATGCTGGGCTACGGCGTCGACGGCGACGCGGAGCCGGCGCCCGTCGAGGCGGCGCAAGACGCCGCTGATGAGGTCACCGACGAGGCCGCCGCGTGAACGATTTCGCCGAGCTTTTGGACCGCCTCGCTTACGAGCCGCGCCGCAACGCGAAGCTGCGCCTGCTGCAGGACTACTTCGCGAAGACCCCGGACCCGGAACGCGGCTACGCGCTCGCGGCGATGACCGGCACCCTCAGTTTCCGCGAGGCCAAGCCCGCGCTGATCCGCGGCCTCGTCGAGGCGCGGATCGACCCGGTGCTGTTCCGGCTCTCGCACAACTACGTCGGCGATCTCGCGGAGACGACCGCGCTGATCTGGCCGGGACCCCTCGCGGACGAAGCGCGGGTCCCCGCTCCCGAACGGGAGAGGGAGCCCGTCGGCGCTCCCGGCCCCGGCCACAACAACCCGCCTCCGCACGTGCCGACGCTCGCCGAGGTGGTCGAGACCCTGTCGACCATCCGCAAGGCCGACCTGCCTCAGCACCTTGCGACCTGGCTCGACGCGCTCGACGAGACCGGGCGCTGGGCGCTGTTGAAGCTCGTCACCGGAAACCTGCGCGTCGGCGTGTCGGCGCGGCTCGCCAAGACCGCGGTCGGCGCGCTCGGCGGCCACGAGGCGGACGCGGTCGAGGAGGTCTGGCACGGGCTCAAGGCCCCGTTCGAGACCCTGTTCGCCTGGGCGGAGGGGCGCGGCCCGCGGCCCGAGACCCTGAACCCGGCCCCGTTCCGGCCGCCGATGCTGTCGCACCCGATCGAGGAGGAGACCGACTTCGACAAGCTCGCCCCGGCCGACTTCTCCGGCGAGTGGAAGTGGGACGGCATCCGCGTGCAGCTCGTCGGCGGGCGCGACGCGGCGGGCGAGCAGGTGGCGCGGATCTACTCGCGCACCGGCGAGGACATCTCCGGCGCCTTCCCGGATTTGGCCGAGGCGGTCACCTTCACGGGGACGCTCGACGGCGAGTTGCTGATCCTGCGCGAGAGCCGGGTGCAGAGCTTCAACGTGCTGCAGCAGCGCCTCAACCGCAAGGCGGTGACGGGCAAGCTGACGGAGGAGTTCCCGGCGCATGTGCGCGCCTACGACCTGCTCACCGCCGACGGCGAGGACCTGCGCGGGCTCGGCTTCGTGGAACGCCGCGCCCGGCTCGAAGCGTTCGTGGCGACGCTCGACCACGTGCGGATCGACGTCTCGCCGCTGGTGCCGTTCTCGACCTGGGAGGACCTGGCCGCGGCCCGCGCCGACCCGGCGGCTTTGGGAGCCGGCTTGGATGCCGACGCCATCGAGGGCGTGATGCTCAAGCGCCGCGACAGCCCCTATCTGCCCGGCCGCCCGAAGGGCCCGTGGTGGAAGTGGAAGCGCGAGCCGCACCTCGTCGACGCGGTGATGATGTACGCCCAGCGCGGCCACGGGAAGCGCTCGTCGTTCTACTCCGACTACACGTTCGGCGTGTGGCGGGACGGCGCCGACGGGCCCGAGCTGGTGCCCGTCGGCAAGGCCTATCACGGCTTCACCGACGCGGAGCTGGCCAAGCTCGACCGCTATGTCCGCAACCACACGGTGAAGCGTTTCGGCCCGGTGCGCGAGGTCGCCTACGGGACGGAGGGCGGATTGGTGCTGGAGATCGCCTTCGAGGGCGTGCAACGCTCCACCCGGCACAAATCGGGCGTCGCCATGCGATTCCCCCGCGTCAGCCGCATCCGCTGGGACAAGCCGGCAGCCGAGGCCGACCGGATCGACCTTCTGGAACGCATCCTGGCGCGGGGCGAGCGCGAGACGATGCCGGGCACGACCTTGGAGATCGCGGAATGAAGCGTGGCACGGTGGGGACGGTCGAGGCGCTGTTTTCCGGCTCCGTCCGGCGCCAGGCCGGCGGGCGGCTGACGATCGCCACGCCGGGGCCGGGCTTCACCGAGTTCACCGACGCGGTCGCCGCCTTCGTGCGCGACAGCGACGTCTCGGACGGCATCGTCACGGTGTTCTGCCGGCATACCTCGGCCTCGCTGACGATCCAGGAGAACGCCGACCCGGACGTGCAGGCCGACCTGATGACCGCGCTGGACGGCTTCGCCCCGCGCCACGCGGCCTACGTCCACGGCGCCGAAGGACCGGACGACATGCCCGCCCACATCCGCACGATGGTCACCGACGCCACCCTGTCGATCCCGGTGGTGGACGGCCGCCTTGCGCTCGGCACCTGGCAGGGCGTGTACCTGATCGAGCACCGCGACCGGGCGCACCGGCGGGAGATCGTCTTGGTGGTGGTGGGGACGTGAGGCGGACGCGCTGATCCCGCGATCACACCCGCCCCGTCATTCCGGGCTCTGCTTCGCAGCCCCGGATTGACCGAGGTTGGAGGGACGCCGTCTTGTCCGCTTCACGCGTACACCACCCCCCGCATCAGCGGCCGGGCCGTGCGGAAGAACGAACCGCGCGTCGTGCGGAACCCGTCCCCATCCTGGACCACGTCGGCGTCGGCGGTGAGGACGCCTGAGGGCATGCCGACGCGCAGGGTGTCGGCGGTTTCACGGGCGACCTCGGCGACGACGCTGCCGGGGAGGCGGGCGGCGACCGCGAGGCACAGGGTGGCGGTGAGTGGCAGCGCCTGATGCGGCACGCCGTTCGAGATCACCCGGGCGGTGAGGTCGACCGCGGCGGCGGTCACGCGCTCGCCCGAGAGGGTGCCCGCGTCCTGCGGCGGCGCCACCAGGCCGACGAAGGGGACATGGACGATGGTGGCCGCGTGCGCGTCGTCGCGGGCGATGCCCATCGCCACCGAGGCCGCGCGGCGGATGCGGCCGAGACGGTCGAGCAGGCCGGGTACGGCCTCGATCGCCGCCGGCAGCTCGGTCCCCGTCAGCCCGAGGGCGGTGGCCTTCACGAAGACACAGGCGTTGGCGGCGTCCACCATCGAGACGTCGAAGTGCCCGAGCCCCGCCACCGCGAGGCGCTCGCGCACCGTGCCGATGGGGAGCAGCCGGCCGGTGGTGGCGCCGCCGGGATTGACGAAGTCGAGGCGGATCGGCGCGGCCGTCCCCGCGACGCCGGGAATGGCGAGGTCGCCGCGGTAGACCGCGCGTCCGCCCGCCACCGCGAAGGCGGCGTGGACGACCTTCTTCGTGTTGGTGTTGAAGATCCGGATCGTCACAGGCCCGTCGGGCGCCGAGACCAGCCCCTCGTCGATCGCGAAGGGGCCGACCGCCGAGAGCATGTTGCCGCAATTGCCCGACAGGTCGATCCGCGCCTCGCGCACCACCACCTGGACGAAGGTGTAATCCACGTCGGCGTCGTCGCGGCGCGAGCGCGCGACGACGCAGATCTTCGAGACCGACGACACGCCCCCGCCCATGCCGTCGAGCTGGCGCCCGAACGGATCGGGGCTGCCCATCGCCGACAGGAACAGCGGTTCCCAGGCCGCGACGTCGGCCGGCACGTCGCGCCGGTGCAGCATCAGCGCCTTGCTGGTGCCGCCGCGCATGAACACGGCCGGGATCGCGGTGAAGCTCATGAGGCGGGCCTTCGTAGAGGGACGGACATCGGACGTGGCCTGCCGGCGGCGGCGGCATCATCCCGCCAAGGCCGGCGCAGGGCATCCGTTCAGGCTCCAAACAGGTCCGCATGGGTGCCGGCGCGGACGAAGACGACGAGGCCGGAGCCGCGTTCGTCGTCGATCGTGTAGGCGAGCAGGAAGTCGCCGCCGACGTGGCATTCGCGATGTCCCGCCCAATTCCCCTTCAACGGATGATCGAGCCACTCGGGGCCTGGGGGCCGTCGTTGGCGATCAGCAGCAGCATGACCTGTTTCAGACGAGACATGTCGTACCGGCCGGAGCGGGACAGGCGTTCCCAATCCTTGCGGAAGGTCTTCGTGTAGTCCGACGCCCGCGGCGGGGCGGCGCGCTTAGAGCATTTTCCGTGATCTCTGGATCACGGAAAATGCTCTAACCTGCTGTGTGGTCGCATTTTCTTCACGCGAGCCGGCATCCACCTCGCTTGAAAAATGCTCTAGCGGATGCCGGCGTCTTCAAGGTCGGCGATCAACGCGTCGGCGTTCGTGAAGCGGCTCCGGTGCCGGCGGGCGATGGTCTCGGCTTCCTCCATCGCAGCCCGGGTCTCGGCGTTCGGAACCCCGAGTTCGAAGGGAAGCGCTCGATCCGTGGCGACGCGGTGCAGGACCAGGCGCACCGCATCCGACATGGACAGGCCGAGGGCATCGAGCGCGACCACGGCGCCAGCCTCGGTCTCGTCATCGACGCGGATGTGCAGGACGGATGTGGGAGCGGTCATGCCAAAGCCTCTCGCTCCTGAGAATGGCGATCGCCACCCCGGCCGTCAACGCGCCGCGTCCTCGCGGCCGCCTTACAAGAACTTCAGCGGGTCGGTCTCGGGCGGGGGCGGGGCGACGTCGGCGCGGTTCCACCAGCCGCCGCCGAGCGCCTGGAACAGGGCCGCGGTGTCGGCGTACTGCGTCGCCCGCGCGCCGGCCGATGTGACGAGCGCCGAGAGGTAGCCCTGCTGGGCGATCAACACCTGCGTCGAGTTCACGGCGCCGGCCGAGAACTGCTTGCGGATCAGGCCGAGGCTCTGGCCCGTCGCATTCTCCGCGGCCGAGGCGGCGGCGACCGCGGCGGCGTCCGATTGCAGGGCGCGCAGCGCGTCGGCCACGTTCTGGAACGCGGCGATCACCACGGCGCGGTACTGCGCCTGCGCCTGGGTCAGGGTCTCCTCGGAGGCGCGCTGGCGGCGGTAGAGCGTGCCGGCGTCGAAGATCGGCGCGGTGGCTTGCCCGAGGATGGTGAAGAACCCGGCGCCCGGGTTGGTGATCTGCGCCAACCGCACGGCGCTCGAACCGCCCGCGGCGGTGATCGAGAATTGCGGCAGCCTGTTCGCCACCGCGACGCCGACGCCGGCCGAGGCCTGCTGCACCAGGGCCTCGGCCGCCTTCACGTCCGGCCGCTGCTGCACCAGGCGCGAGGGCAGGCTGACGGGGACCTTCGTCGGCAGCCGCAGGGCCGAGAGGGTGAAGGTCTCAGCCACCTCCTCGCTCGGCAGGCGTCCGGCGAGCGCGGTCAGGAGGTTGCGCTGCTGCGCCAGCTGCTTCTCCAGCGGCGGCAGCAGCTGCTGCGACAGCGACAGGGCCGCCTGCTGCTGGATCACGTCGGCGCCGGCGATCTGCCCGAGCGAGAGCTGCTTGTTGTAGAGGGTCAGCACCTCGGTCTGGGCCTGGATCACCCGCTTCGTCGCGTCGATCTGGGCGCGGAGGCTGGCCTCCTGGATCGCGGCGGCGACGACGTTGGCGGTGAGGCTGAGGTAGGCGGCCTCGAGCTGGAAGCGCTGGTTCTCGGCCGTCGCCTCCAGCCCCTCGATCGTGCGGCGGTTGAGGCCGAACACGTCGGGGTTGAACGCCACCGTCACCTGCGGCGTGTAGAGGCTGTAGAGGTAGTTGTTCTGGTTCTGCAGCGGCGATTGCAGGTCGAGCCCCGGCGCCCGCGCGCCCAGCGCCTGCGGGTTGGCCGAGAGCGAGGGATACAGCGTGCCCTTCTGCGCGAGCACGTTCTGCTGCGCGATGCGCAGGCTCGCCTGGGCCGCCTCCAGGTTCGGGTTGTTGGCCAGCGCCTCCTCGACCAGGCGGTTCAGCGCCTTGGAGCGGAACAGCGTCCACCACTGGCCGGGGATGTCGGCGCCCGAGACGAAGCTCTGGTCGGCCGAGCCGCCCTGGCGCGTGGCGACCTTGTCGGCCGCGCTCGGGTTCGCCAGGGGCTCCTTCGTGTAGCGGGCGACCGGCGGATCCTCGGGCGCGATGTAGTTCGGGCCGACCGCGCAGGCGGACAGGCTCAGGCTCGCGCCCAACCTGATCCTCGTGGTGGTGCCGGTGCTGATCTCGCTGTTCTCCCGCCGCCAGCCGAACCCGCTGGCGGCGGGAGAACAGCGAGATCAGC